>CAIRGA010000070.1 GCA_903877935.1 uncultured Hyphomicrobiales bacterium | reverse complement strand
CTGTCCGAGATGGTGGTTTCGGTTGAAAGCGTTGGTTCTGAGACGGCGCCTCTGTTTCACGTGCAGACGGATGTAGGCACGCGTTTTGAAACCAAATCTCTCATAATTGCCGCCGGCGGGGGCTCTTTTCAGCCTAAAAAGCCACCAATTCCCGAAATCGACACCTATGAAGAAAAGAGTGTCTTTTACGCTGTCCGACGGATGGAGGATCTTCGGGGGCGCGATGTTTTGATTGTTGGGGGGGGCGATTCCGCTTTGGATTGGACGATCAATCTGCAGCCTGTTGCTCGTCGGGTAACGCTCTTGCATCGCCGGGACGAATTCCGGGCGGCCCCGCACAGTGTTGAGCAAATGCGATCTTTGGTCGCAGAGGGAAAAATGGATTTGCGGATCGGCCAAGTGACCGGCCTTCGCGGCGAAGGCGGATTATTATCCTCGGCGCTTTGCCGGGGAAGTGACAATACCGAGTTTGAAATTGGCTGTAATGCCATGCTCCCCTTCTTTGGCTTAACGATGAAGCTGGGGCCAATTGCCGATTGGGGATTGGCATTGTCCGAAAATTTGGTGCCGGTTGATACCGAGAAATTCGAGACCTCTACTCCCGGTATTTTCGCCATCGGCGATATCAATACCTACCCAGGTAAGCTGAAGCTGATCCTTTCGGGCTTCCATGAGGGTGCTTTAGCCGCCCAGCGCGTCTATCGTTATGTCTATCCTGATAAGCGTCTGACATTTCAATACACAACCTCGTCCTCCAGCCTGCAAAAGAAGTTAGGCGTTTAAGGTTAACCTCGCCGGAACTTTTATGATTCAGATCAAGGCGGAGTAGGGGCAATCCAACCATAGTGAGGCTGTCGCTTTTGAAGCGTCATGATGGCTTATGGAAGGATGAGGTATGTTTTCTTCAATTGTTGTTCCCATCGATCTGTCAGAAATCGATATTGCCCAACCCGCACTCGATCGCGCTGTTGCGCTGGCGGCTATGACGAATGCGTCAATCCACCTCGTTTATGTGCGATCCATCCTGCCGGTTACCTTTATGGAATATGTTCCACCCTCCTTTGATGAAGAGCAGCAGGAGGATTGTGAAAAGCGGATGAAGGATTTGGTGGCCAAGCTGCCTTTGGCCGATAAATCAAAGGTAACAACCGCAGTCCGTATGGGCTCAGTTTACAATGAGGTATTGGCGGAGGCTGAAAATGCTAAGGCTGACCTGATTGTCGTTGGTTCGCATCGCCCCGCTATGTCGACCTATTTGCTGGGCTCGAACGCGACGACCATTGTCCGCCATGCGCCCTGCTCGGTTCTGGTCGTGCGTACGCCCGAAAAGAAAGCTTAGCGCTCTTTTCGGGTTTCGATGATCCGGTATTCCGCCTCAATCGAGGTTTCAGCAGCTTCGCGCTCTGCCCGTCGCAGCGCTCTACGGATCCGCCACTGAAGGATAAGGGCGCTGACCACGATAAAGGGTGTGACGACCAGAAGGATGCTCGCGCTTAGGAGAAACACGCCTATACCTAAGGCGCCTGCCGCGATCGCGATTAGAAGTAGGGCCCAACCGGGAATTCGGGTTACCTGGAAGGAGTTGAACATCCGAGGATGATAAGGGTCGGTCATTATTGGGGCCATTCTTCGCAAGAGCTGGACTATGTTCTGCTCATAAGTGGCTCTTCCGGAGGCGCATTTCAACACGCTGTGGAGCGATTATAACGCGCCTTGTCGACCCTTCGACCTTGGCATAACCTTGCCCGATGCGTCGCTTGATTTTATTTCGTCACGGAAAGGCTGTTCCCCATGATGCGGCTCCCGATTTTGATCGGGGACTGACCGCGCGTGGTATGCAAGATAGTGCTGCTGTTGGACGCTATCTTGCTCAAGCGTATATTTTTCCGGATATGGCGCTTGTCTCCCCTGCGATGCGTACTAAAATGACTTGGGACGAGGCAAAGACATCATTTAGCGACGTATCGGTTCGGTACGAAAAGGCGCTATATCTGGCATCCTCCGATCAATTGCTAAGACAGATCCATGCCGTGCCGGACAGCATCATGACGCTTGTGCTTGTTGGCCATAACCCTTCGCTTCATGATCTCGCCCAGGAATTAGCGGGCTATGGCGACCGGTATGCTCTCGCACGGCTTCGCGAGCACATCCCGACCGCCGGGATCGTTGTTCTTGATTGCGACATTGATCACTGGGCGGACCTCTCGATGAGGTCGGCTCGCCTCGAGCGGTTTAGAACACCAGAGCAAAATCAAGCCGATTAAACTAGGCATTTTTTGCCGAACAAATGATCCAATTTTGCCGGGTCACTAAATTGCCGATCAATTTTATCACATAAAAACAAGATCTTTGTGATGGCATGCTGCTTGCGTTGCGTCATCTGAACCTGTTGCGGACGAGCGAGCCGTAACGGCATCAATGACATACGTATAGGAGCCTAGCATGGGTATTTTCGGAGCAATGGAGACAGCGGTATCGGGGATGTCGGCGCAGGCCTATGCGCTCGACAATATTTCCGGAAACATCGCAAACTCACAAACCATCGGTTATAAACGAATCGATACCAATTTTCAGGACATGATCCCCGATCTGGGTTTGACCGCGCGGATTACCGGCGGTGTTAATGCAACATCGCTTGCGACCAACTCAATTGCAGGTGCCTTTAAATCGACTGGTATTAATTCAAACATTGCGCTGTCCGGCGACGGTTATTTTGCGACCAGCCAAAAAACGACGACAACGTCAGGCGCCTCCTCATTTTCTTCTGCGCCTTATTTCACACGACGCGGTGATTTCACGCTCGATAAAAATAAGAACCTCGTTAATGGCGCCGGTTACTATTTAATGGGCTATACGGTTGATCCAACATCCGGAATGGCCAATTCTGGTGTGCCAACGACAATCCAGTTGCCGACAGGTGATATGCCACCCAAGGCAACATCATCGATTACCTATCAAGGAAATTTGCCAACGACGCCTTCTAATCCAGTGGATCCAGCAAATGCTTATCCACCCGGCGTCCTAACGCCGGCCGCGACGACCATCACGGCGGCCAATGAAAGCAATTTTTTGAATGCATCGATCGCAGGTGGATCAGTCACCGTCTACGATGCCAAGGGAACGCCCGCTACGCTGCAAACACGGTGGACGAAAAATTCAGCGGGCACTTATGATCTCTACTATGAAAATAACAGCACTGCCACGGGCACCGCGGCAAAGTGGACATTTTTACAAAATTTTCAGTTCGACTCGGGTGGGAAGATGACCACACCTGCCACGTCAACGGTTGCAGTCACCGGACTTGCGATTGATGGCACTTCTCCCGGCCCTCTAACAATCGACTTTACCGGAATGTCACAATATGGCGATACTTCTGGGCAGTTTCGCACGACGAATATTGCACAAGATGGCTATTCATCGGCATCTCTGACGGGTGTTTATTTCGGTGACAAAGGGCGCGTTTATGCGCAATATTCCAATGGCTTGCAACAGCCTGTGGCCGATATTGCGGTTGCAAAATTTAACGGTGGACAAGCCCTGAAACGTCTGGACGGTGGCGTTTATCAGCAATCCGATCAATCGGGTGATCCCATTTATGGTGCGGGCGACTCCAACATTCTCGTTGGTGGGCTTGAAGCCTCTAACGCCGATATTTCCCAAGAATTCAGTCTTATGATTGCGACGCAACAGGCCTACTCCGCCAATGCCAAAGTTATAACGGCTGCACAACAAATGATGACCGAAGCCGTTAACGTTATACGTTAATCGGGTTCAAGCGTAAGGGTTGGAAACGATGGATCTTTTTGGGGCGCTCTCTACGGCCTTTAACGGGCTCAATCAAACCCAGAATGCTTTATCGGTCGTTTCGCAAAATGTTGCTGGAGCCAATCAAGCTGGCTATGTGCGTCGAGAGTATGTCGGCCAAAGTTCGAACGGACTAAGTTCAAACGTCCAGCGCGTCCTTGATTCCTATGTTCAGAAACAATTATGGAATGAAACAAGTTCCTCTGGATATACGTCTGCGCAAGCCGATTATTCGAAGCAGCTTGATGGGATTTATGGTGATCCGACGGGCACTTCGCAACTGTCTGCGAGTGTTGATTCATTTAACAATGCGCTGAATTCTTTACAAAACAACCCATCGGGCAGCACCGAACAGATGACGGTTTTGTCGACGGCAAAGGACTTATCCCAAAAGCTCTTGTCAACGTCCAACGGCATTCAAGATCTACGAAGCAATACGGAAGACGCGTTATCGCAGTCTGCCACCCAAGCTAATGGGCTTTTAAAGCAATTGGCAACGCTTAACTCTCAAATTAACAATTTGGGGCCGCAAAATAATTTAGACCTTTTGGACAATCGCGATGCTGCGCTCGCGCAATTATCCAATCTGATGTCGATTACTGTCGCGGAGCAGCCAAACGGTAGCGTAAATCTGACGACTAGAAATGGTGTCTCACTCGTCACAGGTTCGCAGGCCTCGACCCTTTCGTTTGACTCCCACTCCCCGCTTACGGCGGCGAGTGCCTATTCGTCCGTGGCTGGGCAAAGTAACGTCGGCACCATAACGCTTTCTGGAAATGGAAGTAGCATTGATCTTCTCTCAGGCGGTGGCACGATAGGCGGACAGTTAGGCGGCCTTGTCGATTTACGCGATACGATTTTACCCAGTGCACAATCTCAATTGGATGATATAGCCGCAGGATTGTCGCAATCGCTATCCAACCGATCGGTACCATCGACGACGGTAGCAGGCGGCTTATCGATTGATACAACCGGTATTCAATCGGGCAACCGACTTTCGCTTTCGTATACGGATAGCGCGGGCAACGCCCGCAAGGTCGCGATTATCCGTGTTGAAGATGCGTCTAAATTACCTCTCGCAGACAACGTCACAGCAGATCCAGCGGATAGGGTCATTGGCGTTAGCTTTTCTGGCGGATTATCCAATGCCGCGACGGCAATACAAGCGGGTTTAAATTCGATTGGCGCGGGTGTTACGGTTGCTACCCCCACCGCGCCATCGGGCAATAATCTTTTAACGTTTACGGCAACGGTGCCCGCGGTTGTCAACGCACTTTCGGCCTCGATTACCAATACGAATATTCAAGGCCAAGGTAATGCGCTTCCGGTCTTTATCGATTCAGCGACAGGGGCGCCTTATACGGGATCCTTGGACAGCGTTGATCAACGCATCGGGATAGCGGGGCGGTTGCAAGTGAACCCCGCATTGACGGCCAAACCGTCGGCGCTCGCAGATGCAACGGGTTCAACCGCATCTGGCGATACGAGTAGGGTCAATGCGCTTATATCACAACTTACAACGCAACCGATTGAGATCAATCCACAATCAGGGTTGACGGTTGGAAGCACGTCTACCGTCGGAAATTTAACAAAGCAGGTTTTACAATCTCAAGCCAATCTGACCAATCGTCTGGCTTCGATTGACAATAGCCAATCCGTTGTTCTGTCATCGGTTCAAAGCAGATTTAGCAAATCATCTGCGGTTAACATGGACGAGGAGCTAACCAATCTTACTGCGCTCCAAAATGTTTATGCAGCCAATGCAAAAGTTTTGACGGCGGTCCGGGAAATGTTTTCAGTTCTTATGCAGATGTGATGGAGTAATTTTATGAGCATTTCCGGAACACGGTTTGGAAACTCCTGGTCAGGTTGGATCCCGCAGACATTGACGAAAATTCACGATGATCTGAATGCGAAATCTGTTCAGCTCGCGACAGGTAAAATTGCCAACACAAATTCCGGTTTAGGAAATTCGGTCTACCAGACGCTTGATCTTCAATCGCGGCTTAGCTCATCCGATACTTATTCCAATTCAATTATATCGGTAGGCACTGATTTAACCGCGTCGATTAATGCACTATCGTCCCTTTCCGACGCGGCTAAAGCGACTAAAAATGGACCTTTAGCACCTATTAATTCAAGCGATCCAGCTGGGCGTTCCTCTCGGCAAACGCAATTGAAATCGGTACTGTCGTCTGCTTTGGACTATGTTAATACGCGCGGCGTGAACGGCTATATTTTTGGGGGGACTGATACTTCTGCGCCTCCAGCATTGGACTTGACCACACTTTTGAATGGTGATGCGGCGACCGGTCAAGACGGATTATCCAAGCTTGTTCACGAACGACAATCCGCTGACCTTGGCCCAGATGGTTTGGGTAGAATGGCAATCACGAGCAGTGGAAATCAAGTAACGCTTACATCGCCCGATGCAAGCCTGCCATTTGGAATGTCGGTCAAAAATGTATCCACGACATTTGCGAAGGGATCTGCAACAGCAGCTGGTACACCCGTTTCAGCTTCGATTGATTTTTCAACTGGAGTTCCCAATTCAGGCGAAAGTGTCACCATAACACTCGCCTTACCAGATGGAACGACAACACCACTGGTTATGACGGCCGGGACAAGTAATGGCGTTGGTGCATTTTCTATTGGTGCGACGCCTGCCGATACGGCAACAAATTTTCAAGCAGCTTTAACGACCACGCTAAAACAAGTTGCTAATGTTCAGCTTTTCAATGCGTCAGCAGAAAAGCAAGCCTCAGACTTTTTTTCTGCCTCAACGACCAATCCGCCTCAACGGATCCTTCCTGGTCCTGACGGAAGTTTTGCATCGGCGACTGCATTTTCGACGGATAAAACGGCGAACGCTGCGAAGACCGTATGTTGGTACAGTGGCACCGATGCAAATGCTGGCGGTGACCCGAGGCAGGATGTTTCGATGCTGATTGGCGAAGGTATACGAGTTGGAATCGGCGTAAGGGGGAACGAGCAAGGATTTGTGGGGACATTGGCAGCATTAGGTGCTGCTGCAGTGGTCTCAACGTCGACGACTGATGAGACATTGGCGAATTCGCAATTCACCGATTTGGTATCGCGATCTAGTGCGCAAGTCACAACAGGAAGTTCTGACCTGCAGTCCATTAGCGCGTCATTGAGTTCTGTTCAGGGCACGGTTAAGTCGGAAAGTAGCAATCAGACGGCGTATAAAGCATTGTTGCAACAGGCCTTTGATTCAAAGACAAGTGTTACGCCGGAACAGGCCGCGGCCGAATTGTCAGCCCTTCAAACACAGCTGCAGGTCGCTTATCAGGTTACGTCACGTTTAATGAAAATGTCGTTGGCCGACTACCTTTGATTTTGAAATCAATTCCATCTAAGCGGCTTCCGCGGGCTGAACAGAAAGCCCTTGCGCGATTGATCGGTTGATATCAATCAAAGCGTCGAGATCTTCGGCTTTCGGGTCGATTTGAATATCGAGCGAGCGATTAAAAATAAAAATTGTGATCAGTGCGATATTTCTTTTTAAATCAGCTGGCAATTGTGAATCATGCTCGGTCGCAGCCGTAGAAAGGATGGTCCAAAGCGTGCGATTATAGGCGATTGCGGGCTCAAGATCGCTTTGGTCTGTCTCCCAACGATCTTGGACTAATTTTAGACGCGTTGCGGCCTTCATCAGAAGCGTTGCTTCAAGCTGCCTTTGGCTCGTTCCCGCTTGCGCTGTCTTCTGGTAGGCATTCATTGCGTAATTCATGGTTTAATAGTTCCTCTTCATAGTCGATCAGTGCGCGCGTCGATTTGATGGCGCGGTAGATATCGCCGGAGATAACGTGATCGGTGATTTTTGAGATGATTGGCCATGCGCTTGGTGCAGCCTGCATGAAGGCGTCAATGAGCTCGATAAACGCGTTTTTGTGCGCGATAACATCTTTGTCAAGATACATTAATTGCAATACGAAATAGATACGCTTTGCAGGGCTTTCAGCTTCCGTGGCTCCAATAATATCCCGCTCGCGTAAGATGGCTGCTTCACCTTCGATAATAAACCGCGCTCTTGCGTCTCCGTTTCGGATCACGACCGATCCTATGACGATTTTTTCGTGCGGCTTGAATTCAACTTTAAGCGCCACAACCTGTACCTTCCTATTTTTTAAAAAAGGGGTCCAGATTTCTCGGGACCCCTCTATTTTGGAAGAAACGCTTTAAGGAAAGATGAATCTTCCGTAGCGTAAGATATAAAAGTTGAGCAGTGCTAATTAAAAGAGACGCGTGATAGCTGCGTTTGCCTGCGAGGCAAGCGAAAGCGTAGACTGCGCCAATTGCTGTTGTGTATTGAGCGCAAGCAAGTTCGCCGACTCTTGGTTCTGATCTGCAGCCGTAAGACTATCAGCACCGGCATTCAACGTATCAACTAAGGTTTTGGTGAACGTCGAACGGTTTTGAATAACCGTCTGGTTAGCAGCAAAGACGGCCGATTGAGCAGCAATCTTGTCGGAAGCGCGCTTGAGATTGGCGGACGCCACGTCAACGTCATCATTGCTGATAAAGCTATGCGTGGAGTTGGCAATTCCAAGGTCGCCATTTGCGGTATAGTTCACGCTTTTTACCGTAATCGAGCTCGTGCCCGTTTCGTTAAACGTCACCTTGAGGTCTTGGCCTTGGAGCAGGTTAATACCACCATAGCTCGAGTCTTGGATGGTCTGATCAATCTGCTTCAAAATATCGTCGAACTGTGTTGCGATGGATTTGCGGGTCGTATCAACGAAATTTGTTCCTGCCGCAGCAACTGCAGTTCCTTCGTTCGTCTTAGAACCCAACAGAAGTTGTAGCTTAGCATCCGTATCGTCGGATGAAAGGGCGACAGTCTGCCCCGAGCTCGATGTGATCTGCAGGTTGCCACCAACAAGAGCTGCCTTAATGGCTGTTCCGTTACCATTAGGGTTAAGGGTCGCATTGGTATTAATGCCGTCAACCACGTCCTGAACGGTTGTGGTAGCCGATAGGGTGACAGCGGTCACGGCGGTGCCACCATTAACTGCGAGCTTGATTAACTTACCGCTGGTCATACCAACAACGCCTGCACCCGCGGTGCCGGCAACGAGATCGGTCGCTTTGAGCGCTGTGGTGAGAGTGCCGGTCAACGTGTTGTTCTGACCGGACTGGCTGGCTTTACCAACAAGACCTTTTGCGGCGTCGATCAGCGACTTAACCGAGTCAAGGCCTTTGCTGGTTGCCTGCATGACCGACGACGCCTGCGTCATGTCATCCATGAGGTTTTGCAGGTCGCTGGCGCGGCTCGAGAGGTTTTGGGCACGGAAGTAGCTGCTTGGATTGTCGAGAGCCGAACTCACGCGCTTGCCCGTTGCAAGTCGTAACTGGGCCTGCTGGACCTGCTGCTGGTTGCTCTGGAGCGTTGAAAGGGCGCCGCGCATACCGGCGGAGAGAGAAATAGACATAATAAATCACCTTCTGGTTGAATTAATATTTACCACTCTTCTGAGTGGCGACGACCATCGGTAGGTGATGCAATTAAAAATAGCGTTCAGAAAAAATATGCAATTTTAAGGAGTGTAGCGTCTGGGCGGATTTGTCCGTCATTTGTTACGATGTTCAATCGCCATGGCAAAAAAGGCGTAAAGGATAACAATAAATTTTGATCGATTGAGGCTAACTCGATAGCGGCTTTATGGAACGTTTCAAAGGGCGCATAAACTGGCAGTTTTGGCCGCGCACTGTTATGGTCGCTATGGTATTATTAAATTCGAAGAGTAGGGTAGTTTATCTCATGCGTCAGCTTTGGAAGCATATTGGTCCCCATCCCGCTTCACCTAATCACCGTGAGCATGTAATCGCTGCGTGTGGGGCACTTGTTGCGATAGGTCTCATTTCTGCGCTCAATCTCATGTTGACGGGTAGCGTGTTAACATCTTTGCCACTGGTTGCCCCCATGGGTGCATCGGCCGTTATCGTGTTTTGTTTGCCGCAAAGCCCGTTGGCACGCCCTTGGAATGTCGTTATCGGAAATGTTGCGAGCGCGCTTGTCGGCGTCATTTGCGCGCGGTTTATTCCACAAGCAGAGGTCGCGGCAGCTGTAGCCGTTTTCGCTGCGATCACCGGCATGGCGCTTTCGCGTTCCATCCATCCACCCGGCGGCGCGGTCGCGCTGACGGCCGTTCTTTCAGGCGCGCCGATTAAGGATTTGGGCTTTGCCTTTGCTTTTAATCCGGTCTTTTTATCGTCGCTAACGCTTGTTTTAGCGGCGATTGGATTTCATACGCTCAAAGGGCGGTTGATCAAAGCCGATTAAGAGCGAGGCTTGCGTTAACGCAGCTTAGAGACGGCTTTTGCAACCAATGGTGTCATGCCCGAATCGGGCGTGGCATCGATATAGGCGAAGAGCTCTTCGCGCATTTTCCTGTTCCAGAACTTGGCAATGTGGTCGCGAATACCTTCGACGCCAACCTCTTCCGGATAGCTCTTGAAGAAATCGCCCATCTGGTTCGCCATTTTGACGAGCTTAACGGGGCCGATCACGGTGTCATGGGTTGCAGTGCTCATGCGCATTTCTCCAGAATGAGGTCGGGCATATGGCCCGTAAAATGGGTTGCGCCGTCGGCGCGGGCGATAGCGTAAAGCGTGATGCCAAGCGCTTCCGCACGCTCGATGGCAAGGCTTGTGGGGGCTGAAACGGCAACCAATGTGGATGCTCCAAAGGTCGCGGCCTTCTCAACCATTTCATACGAGCAACGGCTGGTAATCAGGATAAAACCTGATTGCGGATCAATGCTCTGGCGCAGAGCGCTACCAATCAGCTTGTCCAACGCATTGTGGCGACCAACATCCTCACGGGCCATCAGCACGCTACCCGAAGGGTCGCACCAAGCGGCGGCGTGCACGGCACGCGTAAGGTCATTCAGCGGCTGGTGGGCGCCGAGTTCATCCACCGCGCGGTGAATGGCCTTAATCTCGATAGAGGGGCCCTGTGCTACGCGCTCGGAAGCCGAGGGCAGGGCATTGATATCTTCAATGCCGCACACGCCGCATCCGGTGCGTCCGGTCATCGCGCGTTGTCGGGCGAGATGGGAAGATAGCCGCTCGGGCGCGAGATCAACCAGCGCGCGCATACCCTTCGGATGCGCTTCGACCTTCACGTTGCGAATATCGCGCTTCGACGCAATCACGCCTTCGGTGAAGCTGAAGCCTGAGACGAAATCTTCGATATCCTCAGGTGTCACCATCATCACGGCATAGGGGATTGTGCCATAAACGATCTCAACCGGCGTCTCGATCGGAACCGCGCGCGAGCCTTGCATCACCTTCGCTGTCGCAAAAGCAATGCTATCGGCTCTAACCTCGCGCGATCCCGTTGTCACAGTTCCTCGCTTATTCCGCGGCAAGAACGTGCGGAGCGATCTTTTTAAGGTCGATCTCTTCGCGGTTGTTCTTTTCCTGCCAATCCGAATAATGGTTGGTGCGGCGCACTTCGACCGCCGTCACCTTGTATTCGGGGCAGTTCGTCGCCCAGTCGGAATTATCCGTTGTGATCACATTCGCGCCCGTCTTGGCATGGTGGAAGGTGGTGTAGACGACGCCCGGCTGCATCCGCTCGGAGACTTCGGCCCGAAGCGCGATATCACCCGCACGGCTCGCCAGCGAGACGAGATCGCCTGACTTGATGCCACGCTGTTCAGCGTCGAACGGATGGATCTCCAGCACGTCTTCATTGTGCCAGACATTGTTTTCCGTCCGCCGCGTTTGCGCGCCGACATTGTATTGCGAGAGAATACGCCCCGTCGTGAGCAGCAGCGGGAAGCGTGGCCCCGTGCGTTCCTCTGTCGGCACATAATCGGTGATCATGAACTTGCCCAAGCCACGCACAAAGCGATCGACATGCATGATCGGCGTGCCTTCCGGTGCCTTGTCATTGCAGGGCCACTGGATCGAACCCATTTCCTCAATCTTGGTATAGCTGACATTTTTGAAGGTCGGGGTGAGGGCTGCAATCTCATCCATAATATCGGATGGATGGGCGTAGTTCATCTCGTAACCAAGCGCTTTGGCGAGATCGATTGTGATCTGCCATTCGGCTTTGCCAGATTTTGGCTCCATCACCTTGCGCACGCGGCTGATGCGACGCTCGGCATTGGTAAACGTGCCGTCTTTCTCCAAGAAGGATGAGCCCGGCAAGAAGACATGGGCGTATTTCGCCGTCTCGCACAGGAAGATGTCTTGGATGACGACGCATTCCATCGCCTCAAGACCGGACGTCACATGTACCGTATTCGGGTCCGACTGCGCGATGTCCTCGCCTTGAATATAGATGCCCTTGAAGCCGCCATCCACCGCCTCATCGAGCATGTTCGGAATACGGAAACCCTGTTCGCTCGAAAGCTCGACGCCCCACATCGACTGGAACATTTCGCGGGTCGAGTCGTCGCTCACATGGCGATAGCCCGAGAACTCATGCGGGAAGGAGCCCATATCGCACGAGCCCTGCACATTGTTCTGACCGCGCAACGGATTAACGCCCACGCCATCGCGGCCGATATTGCCGGTCGCCATCGCAAGGTTTGCCATCGCCATCACGGTGGTGGAGCCCTGGCTATGCTCGGTCACGCCCAAGCCGTAATAGATTGCAGCGTTGCCGCCCTTGGCGAATAGGCGAGCGGCTTTCCGGACTTCATCAGCAGGCACGCCGGTGAAGGCTTCCATGGCTTCTGGCGAGTTGCGCTCTTCAGCCACAAAACGCGCCCAGACTTCAAAGTCCTGCAAATCGCACCGCTCGCGAACGAACGCTTCGTTCACAAGGCCTTCGGTAACAACGACATGGGCGAGACTATCAAGCAACGCCACATTGGTGCCGGGCAGAAGCGCCAAATGATGCTCGGCCTTGATGTGCGGGGACTTAACGAGGTCGATCCGGCGAGGATCGGCCACGATCAGCTTGGCACCCGCGCGCAGACGCTTCTTCAAGCGCGAGGCGAAAACGGGGTGGCCATCGGTCGGATTTGCACCGATCACGAGCACGACATCGGCCTTGGCAACCGATTTGAAATCTTGCGTACCGGCCGAGGTGCCAAACGTTTTGGACAGACCATAGCCGGTTGGCGAATGGCACACGCGGGCGCAAGTATCGACATTGTTGTTGCCAAATGCCGCACGCACGAGCTTTTGCACGAGGAACACTTCCTCATTCGTGCAACGCGACGAGGTGATCGCGCCAACAGCATCCTTGCCATAGGTTTTCTGGATCCGCTTGAACTCGCTGGCCGCGTGCCCGATTGCCTCTTCCCACGATACTTCGCGCCATTCATCCGTAATCTTGGCGCGGATCATCGGCTTGGTGATGCGGTCGGTATGCGTGGCATAGCCCCACGCGAAACGGCCCTTGACGCAGGAATGGCCTTCATTCGCCTTGCCGTCTTTATAAGGCACCATGCGGATGACTTCATCGCCCTGCATTTCAGCTTTGAACGAGCAACCGACGCCGCAATAGGCGCAAGTGGTCACGGCAGAATGCTCGGGCTGGCCCTTCGCAATGACGGTATTTTCCATCAGCGTTGCGGTCGGGCAGGCCTGTACGCAGGCGCCGCAGGAGACGCAATCCGACTCAAAGAAGCTCACGCCACCGGCAGAGACGCGGCTATCAAAGCCACGGCCTTCAATGGTGAGCGCGAACGTGCCTTGCACTTCTTCACACGCACGAACGCAGCGGTTGCAGACGATGCATTTGGCTGGGTCATAGGTGAAATAGGGGTTCGTCTCGTCCTTTAGCAGCGAAAGCGGCGAGGTGGTCTCGAAATGATTGGCAACATCCTTGCCATAGCGCACATCGCGAAGGCCCACGACGCCGGCCATATCCTGCAATTCGCAATCGCCATTGGCCGAGCAGGTCAGGCAATCGAGCGGATGGTCGGAGATATAGAGTTCCATCACGCCCTTGCGGAGCTTGTGGAGATTGTCCGACTGGGTTTTGACCACCATACCGGGTTCGACAAGCGTCGTGCAGGAGGCGGGCGTGCCGCGCCGTCCCTCAATCTCGACCAAGCACATCCGGCAGGAACCGAACGGCTCAAGACTGTCGGTGGCACAGAGTTTCGGAATGGCAGTTCCAGCCTTCATGGCGGCGGCCATAACGGATGTGCCAGCAGGAACGGTGATCGAAGCGCCGTCAATGGTGAGCGTCACCATCTGTTCGGAAAGGCGGATCGGGGTGCCGTAATCGAGCTCTTTGATCAAGGTCATATGTGCTCTCCGTTATTCAGCGGCCAGATTTTCAGGGGTCATGCGCTTCGGCGCACGGTTGAAATCATCAGGGAAATGGGTCATCGCGCTCATCACTGGCACAGGCGTCAGCCCGCCCATCGCGCAGAGCGAGGCATCGGTCATCAAATGGCAAAGATCGTCGATCAAAGCGAGCTTCGACGTATCGCCCGCAATCACCTTGTCCATGGTTTCGACACCGCGTGTCGCGCCAATGCGGCAAGGGGTGCATTTGCCACAGGATTCCTTGGCGCAGAATTCAAAGGCAAAGCGCGCTTGCTGGGCAAGATCCACGGTGTCATCGAAAATCACCATACCGCCATGGCCAAGCAGGCCCTTTTTAGCGGCCATCGCCTCGTAATCCATCGGCGTATCGAGCAGGCTTTCGGGGAAGTATGCGCCCAACGGCCCACCGACCTGAACCGCACGGAAAGAGCGGCCCGAATGCGTGCCACCACCATAGGTCTCGATAATCTCGCGCAGGCTGACGCCGAACGCCTTTTCGATCAACCCACCTTGCTTGATATTGCCCGCCAACTGGATTGGCAGCGTGCCGCGCGAGCGACCCATACCGAAATCGGCATAGGCTTTCGCGCCATTCGCCATAATCCAAGGGATCGTCGCCAGCGACATCACATTGTTCACAATGGTTGGCTTGCCGAACAGGCCTTTAAGCGCTGGCAAAGGCGGCTTGGCGCGAACAATCGCGCGCTTGCCTTCCAAGCTCTCCAAAAGCGAGGTTTCTTCGCCGCAGATATAGGCACCGGCACCCAAACGCACTTCAAGATCGAAGGCATAGGAGGAGCCGCCAATCGCAGGCCCCAACCAGCGCGCTGCGCGTGCGGTGCGGATGGCTTCGAGCAGCGTCTGATAGGCATGCGGATATTCGGAGCGGAGATAGATAAAGCCCTTGGTCGCGCCAACGGCCACGCCCGCAATCGCCATACCTTCGATGAGGGTGTAGGGGTCGCCTTCCATTAGCATCCGGTCGGCGAAGGTGCCGCTATCGCCTTCGTCCGCGTTGCAGACAATGTATTTCTGATCGGCTTCGGCGCCTAAAACGGTTTTCCATTTGATGCCGGTCGGGAAGCCCGCACCACCACGACCGCGAAGGCCTGAGTCGGCTACTTCCTGCACGATGGCCGCACCCGTCATGGTCACGGCCTTTTTGAGACCTGCAAAGCCGCCATGCGCAATGTAATCATCAACCGAGAGCGGATCAATCACGCCAACGCGGGCGAAAGTGAGGCGCTCTTGATTCTTGAAGAACGGAATTTCTTCCGTCAGACCAAGGTTGAGCGGATGCGCACCAGCGGTGAGGAAGTTCGCTTCAAACAGCGAGGCGACATCCTTAGGCGTCACGGGCCCGAAAGCCACACGGCCTTTGGCTGTTTCAACTTCGACCAGCGGCTCAAGCCAGAGCATGCCGCGCGAACCATTGCGGATGATCTCGACCTGTTGGCCGCGCTTTTTGGCCTCGCTGGCAATCGCGGTGGCGACACGGTTCGCGCCCACGGAGAGAGCGGCTGCATCGCGCGGAACGTAAATTTTGATTGAGGTGCTCATGATCGTTTCTCTTCAACCGGCCATGCGGTCATGCGATTGGCCCTTGCAGACCGCATCCAATAAGTCTTCATCCACGCGGCCGACGAGCTCGCCATTGATGAGAGCGGCAGGCCCAAGCGCGCAATTGCCGAGGCAATAAACGGTTTCAACGGTAAGGCGGCCATCTTCAGTCGTCGCATTGATCTCGACACCGTGGGCATTTTTCAAATGCTCGACCAGGCTTTCGCAGCCCATCGACTGGCAGGCTTCCGCCCGACACAATTTGACAACGGTTTGGCCCGCAGGTTCGTGCCTGAAATCGTGATAAAAGGTGATCGCGCCGAAGATTTCGGCCTTCGACATGTTGAGTGCATCGGCAATCAGCGGCACGGCGCGCTTGTCGACATAGCCGAAATTTTCCTGCAAAGCATGCAGAATTGGCAGCGTTGCGCCAGCCAAGTGCTTGTATTCATTGACAATAGATGAGGCTACCGCATCGTCCCAGCTCATCGAATCCACCCTTTTGTCCGCGCTACATCAACGCATTTCGACCATTGAGTGTTTCATGCACCCATATTCATCGGCAATCAAATCGAATTTATAAAAGAATTGATCGGAATATTCGATGAAGATGTGTCGGTCAGCCCTCGTCGGATGGCAGAGGGGTTGAGATCGCAAACAGGCTGCGGGCCAAGGGAGATTGCGGTTGCCGATCGGCCATAATGAGCCCCACCGAGCGGGAAGCTGCTGGCTCGATCAATTTAAGCGCCTTTAATCCTGCCGGAATGCCGAAAAAGCGCGGCAATTGGGAGGGCACAATGCTGACCCATCCGGGCACAGCGGCATGCGAGCACAGATTGAAGATCGAATTAGTTTCCATAACCGGCGTGGGCGCTTGGCCAACGGAACGGAAAATACCGTCCATGATCCGGCGGTTCTGCATATCCGGCGTCAACAGACATAGATTGAGCCCCGCCGCTTCCTGCCAGCCGATGCTGTCGCGTTTGGCCAACGCGCTGTCGGCCCTTGTCAGTAGAACATAGGTCTCGGCATAAAGCGGTTTGGCAAGCACGCGCTCCAACGGCTCATTATCGAGATAGGTCAATCCGATATCGATATCGAAATCATCGACGGCATCTTGAATGGCTTTCGAGGTCAGCGACATGATTGTCAAAGTCACGGCTGGAAAACGTTCGGAGAACGGACCCGTGATTTGAGCCACCAAGGGCAGGGCGGTCGGAATAGCGCCAATCCTCAAGCGCCCCGAAAGCCCTTGCCGGACATCGCTGATCGATTGGCCCATCGTATCCAATTCGCCAAGAATACGCTTGGCATGGGCTAAAATCATCTCGCCTTCGGCGGTAAGCCCCGTGAAACGGTGGCCGCGCTCGACCAAAGGGACGCCCAAATCATCTTCTAACGCGCGGATCGCGCCCGAAAGTGTGGGCTGAGAAACATGGCAGGCGATGGCTGCGCGCCCGAAATGCTTTTCGCGGGCCAGCGCTACGAAATAGGAGAGTTGCTTGATGACCATGGATGGTTCTCGCTCTCGTCAGCGTTTGAAATAGCACGCGGAAAGGTCAATCCGATCTTGCCAACCATGGCGGACCAGTTCCGGATCGCTATGTTCCTCAACCGGATAGCCCACGCATAGATAGGCAATCAGGGTCCAGCTGGGAGGTACATCGAGCGCTTTAGTGATTTCGACGGGATCGAGAATGGAGACCCATCCGATGCCGAGCCCATAGCTGCGTGCCGCAAGCCATAGCGTTGATATGGCCGTGACGACAGAATAATTCAGCATCTCCGGCATGGTGGCACGCCCAAGCCCATGCCCTGCAGCGGGGGAAAGGTCGCAAAAAACGGCAAGGTGAACAGGGGCATCGTTGAGGCCTGCTAATTTCAGGCGGGCATAGGCTTCGGCCTGCTCATCAGAATAGGAGTTCAGGGCATCGGCATTGCACCGCTCAAAGCTTGCCCGTACAATCTCTCTTAAGGGTCTGGATTCGACCGAAATAAACCGCCAGGGTTGGCTGTTGCCGACCGACGGAGAAATCATTGCCAGACGAAGCAAGGTTTCAACTTGCTCGTCCGAAACCGGATCTGTCCGAAACCGTCGAACATCACGCCGCCAAGTCATCAGCTCAACCAGTTGATCCCGAAAACGGGCATCAAAGGTGGGAGGGTTCAGATCAGACATCTGCTTCTCTCAACGGTGAATTTTCTTCGGCAATCACATGGAAAAACGAACCTGTCACATGGCCACGACGGCTGCCCGACGGCATAGGCGGAGTGCCATAGGCATCACGCGCCATTACGAGAGGCGCGTCTCCGCCTTGATCGATAACAGTCGCATAGTGGAATTCATGGCCGCGCAGCCGCGTTCCCTTTGCGCCTAACGGGCCATCGCCTTCAAGTATTACATCGCGATAGCCCAGCATCATTTTGCGTTTAGCAAAGCTTGTTTTAACGCCCAGAAGACCTGCCATAGGCCATTCAATTCCTGCAGCGTCGACCAGACTGTCGCCCAATGTCATATAGCCACCACACTCGCCATGTACCGGCTTGGTTCCGGCAAATTCGCGCAACCCTGCCATGAAGCTTTGTGCTTTTGAAAGATGCTCGGCGTGAAGCTCCGGATAGCCTCCGGGTAGCCAGCACACATCGCAGTCCGACGGTGGCGCTTCGTCTGCCAAGGGTGAAAAAGGTACGATTTCAGCGCCTGCTTTTTTCCATCCTGCGAGGTGATGCGGATACATGAATGAAAACGCGGCATCGCGTGCCAAGGCAATCCTTTGACCAGGTGGGTTGAGCGCAAGGCCTGAATGGTTGCCAATTAGGGTCGGCACACGCGCTGCTTGCATGATGCTTTCCAAATCGACATGGGCTTCGACGAGATCAGCCATCTTATCAAGGATCGCTTCAAGCCCGGTTGTTTCTTCGGCCTGTACGAGGCCCAGATGGCGCTCTGGCAGGCTGGCTTCGGCATCTCTTGGAACGCTACCTAATACCGGAATACCGGTGCGTCCGATGGCTTCGGTCACAAGCCGACGGTGCCGCTCGCTGCCAACTTTATTGAGAATGACACCGGCAATGGTGATGCGCGGATCGAACGTTGCGCAGCCTTTCACAATCGCCCCTGCGGATTGTGATTGTCCGCTGACATCGATGACAAGAAGCACGGGCCATCCTGCCGCTGCTGCAATATCGGCTGAAGATCCGGAGCGGCCTTCAGGTGCAGGTACACCGTCGAATAAACCCATTAACCCTTCGCATAGGGTTAGTTTAGCACCGCTTGCCGTATCAGAAGCAAGGCGTGCGACGAGGTCTGGCGACATCGCCCAAGCGTCAAGATTTAGGCTTGGAAGCTCCGATGCTGCCTGATGAAACGCCGGATCAATGTAGTCCGGTCCGCATTTTAGCCCACGTACGGCAACGCCGCGTCGCTTGAAGGCTCGTAAGAGCCCGAGCGTTATCGTTGTCTTTCCCGAGGACGAACGGGGCGCGGCAATCACAAGGCCGGGGGCGATATTCATCATGATTTTATACCCTCCGGTTGCGTTGATCGCGTTGAACGCAGTATGCACTAAAACTATGACCGAGCCCGAACCCGGCGAAATTGACGATCTGAGTGCTCTGCCGCAATTGAAGCGCGGCTGGACCACTGGTACCTGCGCGACCGCTGCAACGCGCGCGGCCTATACGGCGCTGGTGACCGGCGAATTTCCTGATCCGGTCGATGTTTTGCTGCCCAACGGTTCGCGTCCTGCTTTTGCTGTTGCCACAACTGAACTCGGCGACGGCTTCGCCCGCGCGTCCGTGATCAAGGATGCGGGCGATGATCCGGATGTGACGCATGGTGCGCGGATTGTCTCGACCGTTCGGCTCGGGCCGGTTGGTTCCGGTATTCAATTCAAAGCGGGCGAGGGCGTTGGAACGGTAACCCGTCCGGGTCTGGTGGTGCCGCCGGGCGAGCCCGCGATCAATCCCGTGCCGCGCGATATGATGCGGATCGCAATTGAAGAGGCCGCCTTCGAGACCAGCGGCCCGCGCGATGTGATCATTG
>CAIRGA010000069.1 GCA_903877935.1 uncultured Hyphomicrobiales bacterium | reverse complement strand
TTCGGTTGAGTAGGCAATTAGCTCGGGCAAGCCGGCGGCATTCAGCAAACTGGCCGCGACCCTCCCCGCGAATGTATTTCCGACTTGCGTCAAAACCGGCAAACCCGCCCATAGAGCATCGCTGGCGGTGGTATGAGCGTTGTAGGGGAGTGTATCTAAGACCAAGTCGGCAAGGCGATGGCGCGCGAGATGATCGGGCAGATCGATTTTGTTTGCGAATATAAGACGATGTGCCTCGACGCCGTTTTTTATCGCTTCTTTCCTCAAGTTGGCGATGGTGGTTTGATTATCGGCAAGAAGCCATAACACGCTTCCGTCCACAGCTTTCAGGATACGCATCCAGCGCGCGAAGACGTTCGGCAAAATTTTGTAGCTGTTATTAAAGCAACAAAAGACAACCCGATCTTTAGGCAAACCAAAATCTTCCCGACCAAAATGTTTGTCGGCTATAGGCCGCTTGCGATCATTTGGCTGATAGCTATGCGGCAGCCGTACCAATTTTTCAGAATACACGTCCGCATCGGCAGACGTGAAAAGCGAATGGTCACCAATGATGTAGTCGATATAAGGCGCGCCCATCGTGCCCGGATAGCCGAGGTAGTTGACTTGTATTGGAGCGGGGCGATGCGCGAAGACGCCCGGACGCGCGAATTGCGTCAGTCCGCTCAAGTCGACAAGTACATCGATCTCCAAAGCGGAAATCGTTGATATGACTTCGGCATCGGGCCGCTTTTCACAGTCGATGAATCGGTCAAAGCTCTTTTCGAGACGGCGGCGCATACCGGCATTGTCATTGGGTCCGACGGAAAATGCCGTGATCTCGAACTTGCTCCTATCGTGCAGCTCAGGCAGCTCAGCAAAAAGCAGTGCGACAGGATGGTTCCGAAAGTCCGTGGAAACGTAACCGATGCGGATCTTATCGTGGGGAGCAGAAAATTCGCGCCGCGGCGATTCCGGCACTTGTGGGAACTTTGCGGTGACCCATGCCTGAGCGCATCGCAAGTGATCGTCAGGTGAATCCGTGAGCGCAAGCAGTGCAAAAGGCGAGCAATTGGCTTTTCCGTCTCTCACGGAAGCGGTCAGGCTGGCGATGTCGTCGTCCAGATTATCCCAATCGCACAATTGCATTTTGCCATGAAGACGTCCGCCCTCGACGCCCTCCAAATCCGGCTTGATCGATAGCGCCTTGTCGTAAGCCGCAACCGCTTCGTCAAAGCGCTTAAGCTCGTGAAGAACATTGCCCCGACCAAGCCAAGCGTCCGCCAAATCCGGCTTGATCGACAGCGCCTTATCGTAAGCGGCAAAAGCTTCGTCATAGGATTTTAGATCGTGGAAGACATTGCCCCGGCCAAACCACGCGCCCTCTAAATTGGGATTTAGCGACAGCGCTTTGTCGTAAGCGGCTAAGGCTTTGTCGCGGTCTTTAAGGCCGGCAAAAACATCGCCGAGATTTATATAGGCCTCCGGAAACTGTGGTTTGAGGGAAACGGCTTTTTCGTAACTAACAATCGCCGCCTCAAATTTTTTAAGGCCCTGCAGTACGTTGGCCCGATTGAAGTAGGCATCGGCATAGTCAGGCTTGATGGCAATGGCTTTGTCATAATCGATAAGTGCGGAATCAAGCTTATTCAGCGCTTTCAGTGCGGCGCCGCGATTGGCGTAAGCCTCGGCGAAATTGGGCCTGAAGACAATGGCCTTGCCGTAATCGACAATCGACGCCTCCAGCTTGCCGAGTTCCTGCTGTGCGAGTCCCCGGTTATTAAATGCTTCTGCATAGGCCGGTTTGAAAGAAATGGCCTTGTCATAATCGGCGAGCGCGGATTCAAACTTATGAAGCGCGCTGAAAACCAGACCGCGATTGTAAAAGGCCTCGGCGTAGGCCGGGTTAAGGGAAAGGGCTTTGTTATAATCCGAAAGCGCCGCGTCAAATTTTCGCAGCTCTTTGAGCGCAAGCCCTCGATTGGAATAAAAAGGCGCACTCGTCGGATGAGCCGCAATCGCCTTACCAATGAGTTCAACAGCTTTGCTGAACTGCTGCTGCTGAGAGGCGATAACGCCAAGCAGATGCAGCGCGTCCGCGTGGCGCGGATTGCTTCGTAAAATTCTTTCGTAAAGCGCCTGAGCTTCCGCGAAACGCCCGCTTTTATGAAGGCCAATCGCCGTCTGCAGTTGCTCCGCGATGATCTGATTATTCGGCATCTGGCGTTTCGTTTAGTCGATTTTACCGCGCACCGTTCGCGCGAGGTTCATTCATAAATCCGATTCTAAACAAATGCGGCTGGCGTGGCTGCCCGCATTTGCATGCAAAGATAATGTTTTGATCTTCGGAAATGGTGGG
>CAIRGA010000068.1 GCA_903877935.1 uncultured Hyphomicrobiales bacterium | reverse complement strand
CGACCGTATGCTCAACGAATTGAATTCGAAGGGTAAGCTCTGCGATCTTCTCATCGGCGATTCGCAGTGGATCGGTGGTGCGGCTGAGAACGGCCACTACGTCAAGTTGAACGACTTCTTCGGCAAAGAAGGCATCAAAATGGATGACTTCATGCCAGCAACCGTGCTCGGCTATTCCGAATGGCCAAAGGGCACGCCTAACTACTGGGCGCTCCCAGCAATGGGTGACGCGTTGGGTTGGACCTACCGTAAAGACTGGTTTGCAAAGCCAGAACTGCGCGCCGAATTCAAGAAGCAATATAACCGTGAGCTCGAAGTGCCTAAGACGCTCGACGAGTTGACAGATATTGCGAAATTCTTCCAAGGCCGTGATGTGGATGGTAAGAAAGTTTACGGCGCCGCCATCTTCACCGAGCGTGGTTCTGAAGGCATCACCATGGGTGTCTCGAATTTCCTCTATCCAAATGGCTTCAAATATGATGACCCGAAGAAGCCATACGCAATGGAAGGTTTCGTAAACTCTGCCGGCGCGGTTAAGGGCCTTGAAGCCTATAAGGCGCTTTATAAGTGCTGCACACCTCCCGGCTATACCGACGCCTATATGGGTGAAGGTCTCGATGCGTTCAAATCGGGTCAGGTTGCACTTCAGATGAACTGGTTCGCCTTCTTCCCTGGTCTTTACAAAGACGAGAAGGTTGGTGGCGACAAGATTGGCTTCTTCGTCAATCCTAAGGGCCCAGCTGGCTCTGGTTCGCAGCTTGGCGGACAGGGCTTGTCTGTGGTGTCTTATTCACCAAACCAGGCTGAAGCGCTTGCCTACATCAAGTGGTTTGCCAATCCAGAAATCCAAAAGAAGTGGTGGTCGCTTGGTGGATATTCAGCACATAAAGCCGTGTTGAATGACCCAGGCTTCGCCAAGACGGCTCCATTCGCTGCAGACTTCCTTGTGGCAATGGGTCAGGTTGTCGACTTCTGGGCAGAGCCTTCCTACGCTCAGTTGCTGCTCGCTGAACAGAAGCGTATCCATGACTATGTTGTTGCTGATAAGGGCACCGCAAAGGAAGCTCTTGATGGCATCATCAAGGATTGGACCAAGGTGTTTAAGGACGACGGCAAGCTCTAAGTCGATCTCCATTCGCTCAGAGACGGGGCGGCACTGTTCGCCCCGTCTTCCTCAAGCTTTCGCCCTGCGATTTCTGGGATCCGACAATGACCGGCAACCATATTCCCGATGCATTAGCAAACCGTCTTGCGACCGCTACACCTCCTAAGCTTGCTGCACGCGTGCGCGGACTTTCGGATAAGGCGATTGCGTGGCTATTTATTACTCCCACGATGATTTTGCTGCTTGCAATCAATATTTTTCCATTGATTTGGACGATTAGGCTTTCGTTCACCAATTTTCGAGCCAACCGGACTAATGCTGTCGTCAAGGGTATTGGACTCGATAATTACACCTCTATTTTGACGGATCCCGATATTTGGGCCGCGATGCAATCAACCGCGCATTTCGTCTTCTGGACAATTACAATGCAAACCTTGATTGGTTTTACCTTGGCCTATTTGCTTGACCGGAAATTTCGTGGACATGGATTTTGGACGACCATTATCCTTATTCCGATGATGTTGTCTCCTGCTGTAGTGGGTAATTTTTGGCGGTTTCTATATCAACCGCAAATTGGCCTGTTTAATTATATCATCTCCTTTTTCACGGGCGTTGATCCCTCCTCCTTTGAGATGATTGGTTCCGTTACATTAGCGCCTTGGTCCATCATCATTGTCGATACCTGGATGTGGACACCCTATGTGATGCTGATCTGCTTGGCGGGACTTCGCTCTATTCCAGATTACATCTATGAAGCAGCAGAGGTTGATCGTGCATCAACCTGGCGGCAATTCTGGTCCATCACTATTCCCATGGCTTTGCCGTTCATCATGTTAGCGGTGCTTTTCCGTGGCATCGAAAACTTCAAAATGTTCGATATGGTGAATTTGCTGACGTCGGGTGGTCCTGGTTCCACTACAGAAGTGGCCTCGATCACGCTGAAGCGAGAAGCTTTCGAAAAATGGCGTACCGGTTTTTCTTCCGCATTCGCCATAATTCTATTCGTCACCGTGTTTGGCCTTGCCAACATCTATGTTAAAGCCCTCAACCAGGTGAAAAGCCGATGAGCGCGCGTAGTTCAACCGCCCACTCCGTTGTCGAGCCGAGCAGCACATCTAAGCTCGTCGCATCCGTCTTGGTTGTGGTTTATGCCCTTGTCACCATGATCCCACTGTTTTGGATCGTGGTTACCAGCCTTAAATCGCCGCCTGACTCGATCAGCTATCCGCCGAAGATTGTGTTCACCCCAACCATTGAGGGGTATTGCAATCTGTTTACCAATCAGACGCGTCAGACGCCTGAATTTTTGGCAACATTGCCGCCGGCAACGACGGCGTGTGAAAAAGTGACGCGTGAACGTAATATGGTGATTGTTGGTCCATCTAATTTTACCAAACGTTTCTTTAATTCACTCGTTATCGCTTTTGGTTCTACAGCGTTGTCGGTATTTTTGGGAACAATCGCTGCATATGGATTTTCTCGATTTAAAGTGCCGCTCAAAGACGATCTTTTATTCTTTATTCTATCAACCCGAATGATGCCGCCTATTGCGGTCGCAATTCCAATTTACCTTATGTATCGCGAGCTTGGTCTATCTGACACCAAAATCGGTATGATCTTGCTCTACACGGCGGTTAACGTGTCGCTGGCCGTATGGTTGCTCAAAGGATTCATCGACGAAATTCCGCGCGAATATGAAGAAGCCGCGATGATTGATGGCTACACTCGGTTGCAGGCTTTCAGAAAAGTTGTTCTACCGCAAGCTACAACAGGTATTGTCGCCACAGCCATTTTTTGCATGATTTTTGCGTGGAATGAATATGCCTTTGCGGTCTTGTTGACCTCGGGTGATGCGCAACCGGCGCCACCCTTCATTCCAACCATTATCGGAGAAGGCGGCATGGATTGGCCCGCCGTGGGAGCAGGTACTACTCTGTTCCTTATTCCAATTCTTGTGTTCACGATTTTGCTACGTAAGCACCTCTTGCGAGGTATTACGTTTGGAGCAGTACGCAAATGACCGAGATGTCTCAAAAAAGTCTTATAGGGCGAATCTTTCGCCGCGGCCCCTGGGAAACCGCTGCAACCGCGTTTATCGGTGCTGGCGTTCTTATGCTCATGCAGCCTTTTGCGTTGGCCCTTTATACTTGGTCGTTCCTTACAACATTAACGGGTGTTGTGATGTTCGTCATTGTCTCGAAATTTCCGGAGTGAATGATGGCGGAGATTAGGGTCAATCATCTTAAAAAGAATTTTGGCGATTTTGTTGCTGTCCGCGATTCAAGCTTTACCGTTAAGGACGGCGAATTCTTTTGCCTTTTGGGTCCGTCGGGTTGTGGTAAAACGACCACCTTGCGCATGATTGCTGGGCTGGAATTGCCTACAGATGGCAAAATTCTTCTTGGCGGAGATGATGTTACGTTCCGTCGTGCATCCGAACGTGATATCGCATTCGTGTTCCAACTTTTTGCACTTTACCCTCATATGAATGTGCGTGCCAATATTGGTTTTCCACTCAAATGTGATGGATTATCAAGTTCTGAAATCCGTCGGCGGGTAGAGGAAACGGCACAAATTCTTCGGATTACCGATCTCCTTGATAAGCCTGTTTCCGGACTTTCGGGGGGCGACCGCCAACGTGTCGCCTTGGGTCGGGCGATCGTGCGGAAGCCGAAGGCGTTCTTAATGGACGAGCCGCTCGGTGCACTTGATTCAGAATTTCGCCATGTCATGTGCGGTGAGCTTCGTGCGCTTCATAATCGACTAAAGGCTACGACTGTCTATGTTACGCATGACCAGCTTGAAGCCATGTCGATGGCGGATACGATTGCCGTTATGAATAATGGTCTTATCGAGCAACTAGGTAGCCCACGGGAAATTTACGATCGTCCAGCTTCTTTGTTTGTGGCTGATTTTATTGGATCGCCATCAATGAATTTCTTGGATACCCATGCTGCGCTTGCTTCGGGCGCTTCGGAACTGGCCATTGATGGGACCAAGATTGGCATTCCGGCGATGCGCGTATCGGTGAGTGAGAGCGATCTCGTTTTAGGCGTTCGGCCGGAGCATGTTTCACTGTCAGATCAATCGACACTTCGTGGTGAGGTGTTTGGTGTGGAATATCTAGGCACAACACAAATCGTGACGGTCACAACAAAACGCGGTATGGTTAGGGCGCGTATATCGGCCGATATGAAGGCCAGCTTGGGTGAACATGTTGGGTTAAGCTTCAGACCGGAAAAACTCTCTGTTTTTGACAAGTCGAGTGGTCGCGTATTGAAAAGCGCCTTGCATGAAGGAGGCGTTCATGGCTGAAGTTATTCTATCGGGGCTTCATAAAGCCTTCGGTCAAACTAAGGCCATTCAAGATGTTTCATTAACTATCGGTGATGGCGAATTCATTGTTTTGCTGGGCCCAACGGGTGCTGGAAAAACAACCTTGCTCCGACTTGTAGCAGGGCTTGAGCAGCCCGATGCAGGAACTGTGGCGATCGGGGGATGGGATGCCACGACAACGCCACCTTCCGATCGGGATGTTGCCTTTGTCTTTCAGCAATATTCGCTCTATCCGCATTTAACGGTTTACGAAAATTTGGCGTTTCCGCTACGCTCGCCGATCCGCGCCATGAAAGAGGCTGATATTGATGCGAAGGTTCGCGAGATTGCGGCCTTGGTGCGCATCGATGATAAGTTGAACAATCAGGCGACCCGTCTGTCGGGTGGTCAAATGCAACGCGTGGCGATTGCGCGTGCCCTTGTGCGTTCACCGTCGATCTATCTGATGGATGAGCCTCTGTCGTCGCTTGATGCCAAATTGCGGGGCGACCTTCGGGTTGAGCTTAAACGCATTCAAACGGTTTTGGGAGCAACCATACTCTATGTGACCCATGATCAAATTGAAGCTATGACGCTCGCAACGCGCATCGGCGTTATGGATCGCGGCCAACTGGTGCAAGTGGGAACGCCACGCGAAATTTATACTGATCCCGTCAATATGTATGTTGCGTCTCGTCTTGGTATGCCAGCAATCAATTTTCTGCCGCTTTCGGTGTTTCCAGGTTTAAGTGCGCCCTCAGCGGCCAAGACCATTGGCTTGCGTACCGAGCATTTAAAAATTGCGCGGTCCGATTCCGCTTCTGCGATGGGTAAGGTGACGTGGGTCGAGCATCTGGGTGATCAAGATTATCTCCATATCGATGTTCAAAATCACGATGTCGTGACATTGAGCGACCCCGATTCTGGTTTGAAGACGGGTGATATGGTCCGGCTCACGCCGGCGTTGCCTTTGTACTTTGACGGTGCTGGCAATCGCGTCCGAGCATAGGATAAGGGGCTATGGATAAGGAAACTAAGCTAAAACTCATTACGGCCTGCGCGGAGTGTATGATCCGCCATGCCGAGGAGTTGACCGCACTCGATCAAGCGATTGGGGATGGCGATCACGGACTTAACATGAAGCGCGGCTTTGAAGCTTTATTGGCGGATGCTACGGTGCTTTCTGATAAACCTTTGCCGGATATGCTGAAAGCAATAGGCACTCAACTTGTTATGAAAGTTGGAGGCGCGTCTGGTCCCCTCTATGGTACACTGTTTATGGCGCTTGCCAAAGAAATAGACGATACGCCGAGTTTGCCTTCAGCCTCTGCTGCTTTTGCTTCGGCGATAGAGGCTGTCAAAGCCCGTGGCAAATCCGAGCTGGGCCAGAAGACGATGCTCGATGTCCTTATCCCTGTCCATCGCGTGTGGGTTACCGGTGGTGGTACCGGACTGGCATTGGCTGCTCAGGCTGCGGCCGAAGCAACGGTTCCGATGAAAGCTATTCGCGGACGTGCTTCATTTTTAGGCGATCGGTCCATTGGTCATATGGATCCGGGTGCGCGTTCATCACAGCTTTTAATTGAAACGATTACGACGGTCCTAGGAGCATAAATTGGCTAATGTTGGTATCGTAATCGTATCCCACTCCGCCAAGGTTGCAGAAGGTGCGGCGGATATGGTGCGGCAAATGGTGGGTGATGAAGTGCCTCTTGCGTGGGCAGGGGGCAATAGCGATGGCGGGCTTGGTACCGATGTAGGACATATCCTCGCCGCGATTGATGCCGCTTGGTCTGAGGCTGGTGTTGCGATTTTGGTGGATCTGGGTGGCGCGGAAACGAATAGTGAAATGGCCATTGAGATGCTAGATGAGGCTCGCCAAAAGCGGATTGCGATATGCAATGCACCGATTGTCGAGGGTGCCGTCATTGCTGCGACTGAGGCGTCGGGTGGGTCTCCACTCGATATCGTAAAACAGACAGCCGAGGAATTATATCCCCAATGACCGCTCACAAAGCTTCTGCTTCGCATGAGGAAACAACGCGCGGCTCGGCCTTGCTAACCAATGCGGTGGGCTTGCATGCTCGCCCGTCCGTCAAACTAACGCAATTGGCGAAAACCTATCAGGCGATTGTTTCTGTTGCCACAGAACCGACGGGTCCTTGGATTGATGCGAAAAGCCCGGTTAAAATCATGCGCGTAAAGGCGCCTAAAGGAACCACGCTCTATTTTGAAGCGTCTGGCGAAGATGCCGTTTCCGCCGTTGCCGCCCTTGTTGATCTTGTCGAGCGTCGCTTTGATGAAGCCGAGGAAGAAGGCCATGGCTGAGATTCGCCTCTCGGGACGTCCTGCATCGTCGGGCTTCGCCGAGGGCCAGCTTTATGTGCTTCCGGATAAACGTGTAAGCCGCGCATCGACGGGGGACCCAGCTCTTGAAGCGAAAGCATTAAGAGATGCCATTACATCTGCAAGCGAAGCTTTAGCGAATATGGCCGCGTCGGCAGATGGCGATGCTGTGGATATATTGGGCTTTCAAGTTGCGATGCTTGAGGATGATGCGCTTTCCGAAATGGCGTTTGCTGATATAGCAGAAGGAAAGGCAGCGGACGTTGCCTGGCGTTATTCGATGGATCAGGAAATTGAAACCTATCGATCGGCTGATGACGAGTATTTTCGAGCACGCTCAGCTGATTTAGAAGATATTCGCGATACCGTATTAGACATGTTGTCAGGTGGTTTGTCATTCGCAGCGACGCCACCGGGCGCGATCCTTATGGCGCGTGATCTACAACCTTCTCGGTTTCTGGGCATGGATTGGTCAAAGGGCGGTGCAATTTTGCTTTCCGAGGGCAGCCCGACAAGTCATGTTGCTATGCTTGCGCGCGCGCGTGGTGTGCCCATGATTGTTGGATTAGGCGATTTGCCTCGTTCAATCCATGGTATTGCTCTCATTGACGGTGGCGCTGGCCAAGCCATCTTGTCGCCGGATCAGCAATCGCTTGATCAATTCATCGCCCGACGCGCGGAAGAAGATACCGTATCGGCGCGGGCAGCAAAGCTTCTTCTAGACGATGCTAAGACAAAGACGGGTGAAGCGGTAACGATATTGATTAATGTTGCTGATCCCGTTGAACTCGATGCGATCTCGCCGGCGCTGTGCGATGGAATTGGCCTCGTTCGTACTGAGTTTTTATTCAATGATGACAAAAATTTTCCGGATGAAGATGCGCAATATCGGGTTTATCGACGTCTTGTAGAATGGGCTTCCGGAAGACCGGTTACGATTCGTACCTTAGATGCGGGTGGCGACAAGCCGATTAAGAATTTGACGTTTGATGGTGAGAGCAATCCCTTTTTAGGAGTGCGCGGTATTCGTTTATCCCTTCTTCGGCCAGATCTGTTCCGTGTTCAATTGCGCGCACTGGCGCGCGCGGCTTCGCATGGTCCGATTAAAGTTATGGCGCCCATGGTCACTATTCCGTCGGAGCTTGCGACGGTTAGGCATATGATGGCTGAAGAAGTCGATAGCCTGAAAGCGCGAGGGGTTGCTGCCGCATTGCCGCCAATAGGAATGATGGTTGAGGTTCCTGCCGCTGCGCTCGCGATGGATTTGTTTGATGCGGATTTCTTTTCCATCGGTTCAAACGATCTCACTCAATATGTAACGGCCGCCGGGCGTGATATTGGTGCTGTTGCCGATCTCGCCGATCCGAAACATCCCGCAGTCTTACGGCTGATAGCGATGATTGCGGCCCAGGGTAAAGACATGCAACGCGAGGTCAGTCTTTGCGGTGATGCAGGAGGTGATCCTGCTCTGATACCCTTATTGTTAAATGCGGGTATTCGGTGCCTCTCTATGGCCCCCAGCATGGTGGCACGCGCCAAGCTTATCATCTCTGAGACGTCACTATCGGGTGACGTGGTTACGCCATGAATGCCGCGATAGCCCAAAGAGGGGATTCGTCCGCTATTCCGGAATACAAACTCCTATTAAAAAAGGTTCTCGATCTCAGGCCATCCGGCACACGACAACGCCTATCCGCAGCGCTTGGTAAAAACCGTTCGTTCGTTTCTCAGATTGCTAACCCTGCCTATCCGATGCCCATACCGGCTCAACATCTCGATATATTGTTCGAGGTTTGCCATTTTTCAGATTCACAGAAGCGATCTTTTTTGGAATTATATCGTCGCGCACATCCGGGCCGAATCCGCCTTGTGAGTTCCAAGCCCGCAACCCGTCGCATCAGCCTTGAGGTTCCGGACCTTGGCGAAGGCGAAAAAAATGCAGCTATCGATACGATGTTTGAAACCATAGCCCGCAATCTATTTCGCGTTACCGATGAAACGGGCAATAAACGT
>CAIRGA010000067.1 GCA_903877935.1 uncultured Hyphomicrobiales bacterium | reverse complement strand
GGGATTTACGGGATTGGGACGGCGAAACTCGAGCGCTATGGCGAGGCGTTTTTGGAGGTGGTGTTGGCAGGGTGAGGGGGCTAGAAGAATGTTTTATCCTCGCCAATCAACATATCCCGCATATTGGCAGGGACGGGAAACCCATAGCCACTGTTTGGTATTTTAAAATAAAGTCCTCCGTTCGCATGATAGGGGCTGGCATAAAGTTCCGCTCCAATCATTTCGAGCGTCAGGCGAAGGGCTTGAACACTATCAACACCATAACCCCGCGCAGTGCGGACTCCGTGGGGCCAGCCGATGGACCATTCACAATACCAATCGGTTTGAGCTTGGAAGGGTGCGCTGATCGTGATTGGGACTTGGATCGCTTGATCGTGTTCAAGGAAAGTTAAGGTGCGAAGGGCTATTTTCATTTATGTTGCAAGATTAAATTGAAACTTACCGAAGAAAAAATCCTCTATTATCTGCATAGTCAATAATTTTTCCTTCAAAACGCGGAAAATCTTTAGGCAGTAAAAAATTGATCACATCCATGCCATCGACTTTTACAACATGTTGTCCCATTTCGGCCATTTGGGATTCAGCATAAAAACTGATAACTACCGCCTGAAATGGATGTGCGTTATTAGGTATAATCGTACCCCAAGCAACGCCTACGGCAGCGGCTTTATCTGGGAAACGGTTATTCCAATCTAACCTTAGATCGGAGATGGCTTTGATGGCTATTTTAGAAAAGTGATAGGTGGGCCATGGTGGTGATGGGGTCATCAAAAACGCCTCCTCACGTTATCGTTTAATATTTGTCCATGCCAAGTAGATGCCCAAGTTACGTTTGGTTGACTACTGAAATTATTTGGGCCGGGCACAATTACGCTTTGGTCGCCGAATTGATAAACACACAGACGCCCGGTATCGGTTCCGAAGGCAGGTCGCAGCTCAGCTATTAACGTTCCCCATTCCATACTCACAAATTGAAGTGGAATGTCCACAAACGAGCCAATCGTGTCTACAATTCCGCCACCCCCATCCCCACTCGTCCACTGCCCGCCGTCGGGCGAGCCTGCGGGCACGCGGGGTTGGCTGTCTGAATATTTCCTATCCGCCCACATGACATAAGTCAGCATAAACGCCATGTCGGGCGGGATGCGTTGATGCGATTTTAAATGCCGCTTTGCATAGTGAAGGGCAATCCAACGGATCGGCATGGATGGGAAATGCCGGGCAAAATTATTGAAGTCGTGGGCGAGGGTTGACATGGGCAAGTTCAATGAATTGATAATTTACCTATATAAGTTTATTATCCTATATTTGTCAAATGGTTTCTTCAGCTTTCTGGGCGGACAACTTCACCTCAATCTTTTCTAGCCTTGCCTCGTCTCCTCCGCTATAGAACCGCTTTCGCCTGAGAAGTCCTCACTTTAACGGGGCGCGGCGGTGAGTGGAGCGAGATGATGACGGAACGTTGGAGCCCTTCGAGCTGGAGATCAAAGCCTGTGCAGCAGGTGCCAGCCTATCCCGATCAAGCCGCATTGCAGGCGGTTGAGGCGCAATTGGCAGGGTTTCCGCCGCTGGTTTTTGCAGGCGAGGCGCGCAAGCTCAAACGGGCGTTGGGCAAGGTCGCCAATGGCGAGGCGTTTCTTCTACAAGGCGGCGATTGCGCCGAGAGCTTTGCCGAGCATTCCGCTGACAATATCCGTGATTTTTTCCGTCTCTTCTTGCAGATGGCGGTGGTGCTGACCTTTGCCGGTTCCTCGCCGGTGGTGAAGATTGGCCGCGTGGCGGGCCAGTTCGCCAAGCCGCGTTCGGCGCCCAACGAGAAGATCGGCGATGTCGAGTTGCCGTCGTACCGCGGGGATGTGGTCAACGGCATCGAGTTCACGCCCGAGGCGCGTATTCCCGATCCGGAGCGGCAGCTGATGGCCTATCGCCAGTCGGCGGCGACACTGAACCTGATCCGCGCCTTTGCCAATGGCGGATATGCCAATCTGGAGAACGCGCATCGCTGGATGCTGGGCTTTGTGAAGGACAGTCCGCAATCGGGCCAGTATCAGGAAATCTCGGACCGCATTACGGAGGCGCTCGATTTCATGCGCGCCATCGGCATTGATCCCGAGGCGCATCCTGAAATGCGGACGACGGATTTTTATACCTCGCATGAAGCCTTGCTGCTTGGCTATGAGCAGGCAATGACGCGCATCGACTCGACCTCGGGTGATTATTACGCCACCTCCGGCCATATGATCTGGATCGGTGACCGTACCCGCCAGCCGGACCATGGCCATGTCGAATATTTCCGCGGTATCAAAAACCCGATTGGTTTGAAATGCGGCCCGTCGCTGGACCCGGAAGAATTGATCCGGTTGATCGATGTGTTGAACCCGACCAATGAAGCGGGACGCTTGACGTTGATTGCCCGCTTTGGCGCGGATAAGGCTGAAGCGCATCTGCCCGCGCTTGTGCGTGCGGTGAAGCGTGAAGGCCGCTCGGTGGTGTGGTCATGCGATCCGATGCATGGCAACACGGTGAAGGCGGGCTCAGGCTATAAGACGCGGCCTTTCGATATGATCCTGTCGGAAGTCAAAACCTTCTTCAACGTCCATGCGGCGGAAGGCACCTATGCGGGTGGTATCCATCTCGAAATGACGGGCAAAAACGTGACCGAATGCACGGGCGGCGCGCGGGCGATTTCGGATATGGATCTGCATGACCGCTACCACACGCATTGCGACCCAAGGTTGAATGCCGAGCAGGCGCTTGAAATGGCGTTTTTGGTAGCCGAGTTGTTGAAGAAAGAGCGTTTGGCCAAGGGCCGGCCTTTGGTTGAGGCGGCGGAGTGAGGGTTTAAGTGGTTCGACTCGCGATGCTGACGCATCGCGGCTCACCATGAGGGAAATGATGGACCGCGAGCCTCTTAGGCATCGCATTCCTTGCGGGCGAGGACGCCCGCGGTCCGGGTGGGGTCGCGGGCTGGTTTGGATGGTGGTCTCGAATGAGCGAATTTGATCTCCCCCGACGCATAATGGCGGAAGCGCTTGGAACGGCTCTCCTCGTTGCAACCGTTGTCGGTTCCGGCATTATGGCGCAGTCGCTGACAGGCGATGTCGCGCTTCAATTGCTTGGCAATACCATCCCGACAGGCGCGATCCTTGTGGTGTTAATCACCTTGCTCGGGCCGATATCAGGCGCGCATTTTAATCCTGCCGTGTCGCTTGTGTTTATGCTGCGCGGCGAGCTGACCAAGGGTGATGCGATGCTTTATGGCGTGGCGCAAATTTTTGGCGGTATTGTTGGTGTTATGATCGCGCATGGCATGTTTGATTTGCCGCTCCTCGCAACATCTGAAAAAATCCGCACCGGCGGGGCGCAATGGTTTGCGGAAGGTGTGGCGACCTTCGGCCTCGTGGTTACGATTCTAGGTGGCCTACAGTTTGCGCGCACTGCGGTTCCGATGCTTGTCGGTCTTTATATCACGGCAGCTTACTGGTTTACGGCGTCCACCTCTTTTGCCAATCCGGCGGTGGCGATTGCACGCTCCTTTACGCATACATTTTCAGGCATTGCGCCTTCCAATCTCGCGGGATTTATCATCGCTGAAATCATTGGCGCAGTGTTGGCCTCTTTCTTTATGGCATGGCTTCTTGCCCCCGTTAGCCCATCACAAAAAGGGTAATCCATCATGACCATCACGATTTATCACAACCCTGACTGTGGCACGTCACGCAATACGTTGGCGATGATCCGTCAGAGCGGCGAGGAGCCGATCATCATTGAATATTTGAAGACGCCGCCGACGCGGGAGAAGCTACAAAGCCTGATTGCGGCGATGGGTTTTTCTCCACGCGATTTGCTACGCGAAAAAGGCACGCCCTATGCCGAGCTCGGGCTTGCCGATCCGGCATGGACGGATGAGCAGTTGATGGATCAGATGATGGCGCATCCGATTTTGATCAATCGCCCGATTGTCGAGACGCCCAAGGGCGTGAAACTTTGCCGCCCGAGTGAGGCGGTGCTTGATATCCTACCCAACCCGCATATTGGCCGCTTCGTTAAAGAAGACGGGGACGTGGTTATCGGGTAAAGTGTTGGCGAGGATTGGTTTTTGAGTGTCAAAGAGGTGTTGTAAATGTCTCTTCGATAAGCTCAGGATTAGCGCGTTGTAAATTATCCCCTCATCCTGAGCCACGGCGAAGCCGTGAGTCGAAGGGCGTGGTTCGACTCGCGATGCTTTGCATCGCGGCTCACCATGAGGACTTTAAGTCTATTATGAGGCTATCGGCACTGTTTATAGGAAGAGCGATGTCGCAAAAACCGTATTGCGCCTTTGCACTTTGTAAATGGGCGTGGGTGGGCCATCTATGATGCAGTGTCATCCACGATGGAAACCCGATCATGTCCACGCTTTTTGTTTCGCACGGTGCTCCCAATCTGATTTTGCATAATACGGAAGCTAAGATCTTTCTCGAAGGCCTCGGCAAGGACATCGGCTCGCCACGGGCGATTTTGATCGTCAGCGCGCATTTTGAGGCGAGCCGGCCAACGCTTTCCAACGGCGCCCATCCGCCGATGATTTATGATTTTGGCGGGTTTGAGCCTGAGCTTCGTGAAGTGAAATACCGTGCTCCCGGTTCGCCGGAAGTAGCGCAAGAGGCCTTTGATCTGCTCGATAAAGCGGGGCTTATGCCTGCTTTTGCCGATCGGGGCTATGACCATGGCACCTGGGTGCCCTTGGTACTCTTGCAGCCCGAGGCAGATATTCCGGTGGTGCAGCTTTCGGTTGAGCCCAATAAGGGTGCGGCCTATCATTTCAAACTGGGTCAAGCCTTGAAGCCATTGGCTGACTCAGGCGTGCTGATTATCGGCTCAGGTGCTGCGACGCATAATCTGCACGAGTTTTTTAGAGGTAATTATCGCCCTGATTCACCTGCGCCCGATTGGGTAAAAAGCTTTGGCGATTGGCTCGATCATGCCATCGAAGCGGGGGATACGGAAGCATTGGTGGACTATCGGAATGTCGCGCCGAATGCGGTGAAAAACCATCCCTCAGAGGAGCATCTTTTGCCGCTGTTCGTGGCGATGGGGGCGGCAGGCGATCATCCGCACGGCAAGCGCATCCATACGAGCCAGGAATATGGCGTGCTGATGATGGATTGTTACCGATTTTCGTGAGGGCGATCACGGACCGCGTGGCTCCTGCCACGCTTCGATTGCGAGCCGGGAGGCTCGCGGTCCAACTGGTTTCAGGCGAGGCAGGACCATCAACTGGGTTACTTTACGTTCGTTCGCAATGACCGGTGGGGGATGCGTCATTGCGCCAGTGATCCGCAATGGCGGGGTGGGTGATTGCCCAACGGGCCTTGGGACGTTAAACGGGTGTTATGACCACTGCACCTGGCACCCTTCGTCTCGCTCTCGCCCAACTCAACCCCACCCTTGGGGACGTTGAAGGCAATCTCGCGCTTGCTCGCACTGCCCGCGCTGACGCCCAAAAGCTTGGCGCGGATGCGGTGATGTTCCCCGAACTTTTCCTCGCCGGCTATCCGCCAGAGGATTTAGTGCTGAAACCAGCCTTCCAAGACGCGTGCCGCGCGGCCTGCGAGGCTTTGGCGCGGGAGACGGCGGATGGCGGGCCTGCGGTACTGATCGGGCTGCCTTGGGCCGAGGCGGGCAAGCTTTACAATGCCTATGCCGTGCTCGACGGCGGCCGGATCGAGGCCGTGCGGTTTAAGGTCGATTTGCCGAATTACGGTGTATTTGACGAAAAGCGTGTTTTTGCTTCAGGCCCCATGCCCGGCCCGGTGATGTTGCGCGGTATTCGCGTGGGCCTGCCGATCTGCGAGGATATCTGGGGTGAGGATGTGGTGGAATGCCTCGCCGAGACGGGGGCCGAATTGTTGCTGGTGCCGAATGGCTCGCCTTACTTCCGGGCGAAGGCGGATATTCGCCTTAATATTGCTGTCGCGCGCGTGACCGAGAGCCGTTTGCCGCTTGTCTATCTTAACCAAGTCGGCGGGCAGGATGATCTCGTGTTTGATGGCGCATCCTTTGTGTTGAACGCCGATAGCGCGTTAGCCGTTCAAATGCCTTCGTTTCAATCTGATCTTGTGCTGACGCAATGGTCGCGCGGGTCGGAAGGCTGGCATTGTGCGGATGGCACCAAGGCACTGACAGGTGCTGATGACGAGGCCGATTATGCGGCCTGCGTTTTGGGGCTTAAAGATTACGTTGATAAAAACCGTTTCCCCGGTGTCGTGCTGGGCCTGTCTGGCGGGATTGATTCAGCAATTTGTGCAGCGATGGCGGTGGATGCTCTGGGGGCCGATCGCGTCCATGCAGTGATGTTGCCGTTTCATTACACATCGTCCGACAGCCTTGAAGATGCAGAAGCTTGCGCGAAGGCCTTGGGCATTCGGTATGACGTGTTGCCGATTGCGCCAGCGGTGGATGGTTTCGAGCAGATTTTGAAGCCCGTGTTCGCGGGCAAGCCGGCCGATATCACGGAAGAAAATCTGCAGAGTCGCGCGCGCGGTACCGTGCTGATGGCGATCTCGAACAAGTTCGGTTCGATGGTGGTGACGACCGGCAATAAATCGGAAATGTCGGTTGGGTACGCGACCATTTATGGCGATATGAATGGCGGGTTTAACCCGATCAAGGACCTTTATAAAATGGAGGTCTATCGGTTGTCGGAATTGCGTAACCATTGGAAGCCCGAGGGCGCCAAGGGACCATCGGGCGTTGTGATCCCCGAGCGGATTATCACCAAGGCCCCTTCGGCAGAGTTACGCGAAAACCAGACCGATCAGGATTCGCTGCCGCCTTACGAGGTGCTCGACGCGATTTTAAAAGGCTTGGTTGAAAACGAGATGCGGGTTTCCGATCTCGTGGCTAAGGGCTTTGATCTTGAGACCGTGAAAAAGATTGAGCGGTTGCTCTATTCGGCAGAATATAAACGCCGTCAATCAGCGCCCGGCGTGAAAGTGACGCTCAAGAATTTTGGTCGCGACCGGCGCTATCCGATCGTCAACCGGTTTCGCGATCAGGGAAGGGCGAGCTTTGCGCCAGACCCGACGCTTGCACCGAAAAGGGCGTTGACGGGGACGGATGTGGTGGATTTTTGAGTATTTTATAGATTGATCTTCCTTCTCCCATAGGGGAGAAGGTGATTGCGGAGCAATCGGATGAGGGCCTAACGGCTGCCACTAGAACCTCATCCGTCGCCTTCGGCGACACCTTCTCCTTCAAGGAGAAGGGTCTTTATCACTTCGTGTTTATTCGAACTTAAAAGTTAGTGTAAAACGAATAGATTGTCTTAAGGACCCCTATGACTGCTCCTATCGTACGTTTTGCGCCATCGCCTACGGGCCGGATTCATATCGGCAATGCCCGTACGGCTTTGCTGAATTATCTCTTTGCCAAGCGTGGCGGTGGGCAATTTATCCTGCGCTATGATGACACGGATCTCGAACGCTCGACGCGAGAATTTGCCGATGGCATTGCAACGGACATCAATTGGTTGGGCATCAAGCCTGATCATGTGATCCGGCAATCGGAGCGCTTTGACCTTTATGATGAAGCGGCTAATCGCTTGCGGGCGATGGGCAAGCTTTATGCCTGCTATGAAACGGAAGAGGAATTGGAGCGGAAGCGAAAGCGGCAAGCCGCGCGCCATTTGCCGCCGGTCTATGATCGTGCGGCCTTAAAACTCACCGACGAAGAAAAGGCAGCGTTTGAAGCAGAAGGCCGCAAGCCCCATTGGCGTTATTTATTGGACGACCGCAGTGTGACATGGACGGACCTTGTGCGCGGACCTTCGCATGTGGAAAGCGCGTCACTTTCTGATCCAGTATTGATCCGTGCGGATGGTTCATATCTCTACACGCTGCCATCGGTTGTTGATGATATTGCGATGGGTGTTACCCATGTCATTCGCGGTGAAGATCATGTCACCAATACGGGTGTTCAAATTCAAATTTTTGAAACCTTGTCAGGAAGCTCGCCGCAATTCGGGCATCATAATTTGCTGACGAATGCGAGCGGCGAGGGGCTGTCAAAACGCTTAGGGCATTTCTCGATTGCGTCGCTGCGCGAAGTCGATATGGAGCCGATGGCGGTTGCATCACTCGCGGTTCTTGTTGGCTCATCGGAAGCGGTGCGTGCGGTGCCTTCGATGGACGAGCTTGGTGCGTTGGTTGATCTTTCGCGGCTCTCGCGTGCGCCGGCTAAGTTTGATGAACATGAGCTTGATGGCTTGAATGCGCGGCTGTTGCATCAATTGCCTTTTGCGGATGTGTCAGCGCGATTGGCGAAGCTTGGAATTTCGGCACATGAAGCGTTTTGGCTTGCGGTGCGAGGCAATCTCGCGCGCTTAGGGGATGCGGCGCAATGGGCCGATATTGTTGCAGGCCTGATTAAGCGGCCCGACGGGTTGGACGCCGATTTTCTAAAGTCTGCTTTGGAATGCTTGCCATCCGAGCCATGGGACCATGAAACATGGGGCGCCTGGACCACGAAGGTAAAAGAGGCGACGTTGCGGAAAGGCAAGGATCTTTTCATGCCGCTGCGTTTGGCTTTAACAGGGCTAGAGCATGGTCCGGAATTAAAGCTGCTTCTGCCTCTCATTGGCGAGCAACAAGCGCGTTTGAGGCTGGCTTAATCCGCGTTTTATTGAACCGCTGTAACGGCGGCGGCACCCGGCGCGCGCAAGATTCGGATCTTGCGCTTAGTGCCGTCTGGCGAGGTTACTTCGCGGATATCACCTTGTCCGACGGGCACAATATCGGTGCCGGCGGGAATGGCGTTTTGTAACGCGATTAAGTCTGCGGCAGGCGAGACGGCAGGGGCGGGATCGCCTTTCTTACCCTTGACGGGCGCTTTCATGTCGCGCGGGCGGGATAATTCCTGTGCCTTTAATTCGGTAACAAGCGCATCCGATTGACCCACGACGCCTAAAATGCGTTCGGCGTCTGCCAGCGTATCGGCCCAGCTTTTTCCCGGAATGCGGCACGAGCAGGTCGGATCAACCGCGTTACGGTGATGAAAGGCAGTTGGAAGAGCGGTGTAAAGCTGACCGCTATCAACCGCGACCGCGCCATCGACTTCCTTATCGTTAGGCTGAACATAGAGGCTGACATCTGCCCCCGGACACGACGCATGGCAAAGGTCGGCATCGGTTGAAAGGCGGTTATTGGAGCCGAATTGGCTGATGGGGAAGAAAAAGCCATCGCATTTTCTGACGCAAATGGTGCGGAAACCGTTGGCAACGGAGGAGCCTAAACGCGCCAGAGGATCATCCGGCATCTCGGAGGCTTGCAGACCATCTGTCGCACCGCCAAAGGGCGTGTTGGCGCCGCCTTTCGCCGGTGGATTGCCGAGGATCGCGCCCTCGGTGCAATTGCCATCAAGCGTGGCTTTCAGCGTATCGCGCCGGACTTCCAATCCACTTGAAGTGTCGCGGGATGCTTCTTGCTTTAACGATTCAACATCCTGCTCCAACTGGCCGATTTGTGCTTCAAGGGACGGGCATTTGGCAGGCGTTGGGCCGGAAAACAGCGGAATGCGCATATCATTGCAGCCGATCGACTTGGCGTAGGCGGCGGTTTTATCGAGTTCGCGCTGGGTTTTTCTCAACGTCGCGGACAAATCCACATTCACATTCGACGCAATCGAGCTTTCGACGGCCGCCAATTCCGACCTTAGCCGGTCGCAATAGCCTACGCCTTGCGCGTGTGCGAGCCCGAGGCTCAGCGACATCATCGCAAAAACGGAGAATAAAGCGGGGGCGGTGCGTTGAAACATCGGACTTTCGGAAATGGGACGCGACGTATGGGCCTGAAGATCGCGTCAAAAAGATGACCGATCCGATACGCGTCTTTCCATTCCCCGCCTCAGGCGTCAAGCCGGGATCGATCCTAAGCGTTAACGGGAGGCCGGATTAATCCGCGCAGGTCACGATATAGGACGGGACGGCCTGCTTGGAGGCTTTTTTGGATAAAGAAGCGGTCATATCGGTCATGTCCGCTGCACTATAGCTGACCGAAGCCTTCATCCCGTTCACTTGGCACCACGAATCGGCGATCAATTTGGCGCAAGGGCCGCCTTCGGCCAGGCAATCATCCATGCCATAGCCGTCATCGGCTGGTACAACAAAATCGCGTTGGGAAGAATTGGCAGAGAGCGCAAGGCTCGCCGAAAACACGAAAGCGAGTGAAAAAAACGGTATAATCTTGAAACAACGCATGAAAACATTCCGTACGACTGACAATTGGGCGAAAATCCATCCGAACCATTGCGATTTCGTTAAAATTTGATCGCGAGCCCTTAAAAATTTACCAATTAAGGTTAAGCCGACGCTATTCAAGTAAGCGCGCTGAGCTTGACGAAAG
>CAIRGA010000066.1 GCA_903877935.1 uncultured Hyphomicrobiales bacterium | reverse complement strand
TGGGCAATTGGCTCGATCAAGCGACCCGCCGCAATATCTTGCGCCGCGAGAAAATCAGGCACAACGGCAATGCCTTGCCCGTCGCAGGCCGCTTCCAGCACCAGCAAATAGCTGTCAAAGCGGATCGTCGCCGCCTCGCCGAGGCTTGAAACCCCCGCGGCACCGAGCCAGACATCCCAATCCCGAATGGCGGTATAGACCTGCAAACTCGTATATCCCGTCACATCCTGAGGGGTTTGGAGTGACGGTCCGTTTTCCAAAAGCTTCGGACTGCAAACGGCCACCAACCGCGATTCAAACAAAGGCGTGTAGGAAAAGCCCGGGCGGTTCGGCTCGGTGGTTGAGATCAGGCCAACATCGGCGTGGCGCGGGTCGAACTCCCAATCCATTTGGCTCGCGTTGAAGCGCACAAGCAGGTCAGGGCACGACAATTGAAGCGCCGAGAGGCGACCCATCATCCACCGCGCAGCTACCGTGACATAAAGCTGGACGGTTAGCTCCTGCTGAGCAGGTCGCGAAACCAATTGAGTTCCGGCATCAATTTTTTCAAACGCCTCCCGCAAATAGGGGAAATAGAGCCGACCGGCGTCGGTTAATTCAACCTTCCGACCCGTTCGCCGGAATAAATCCTTCCCCAACCATTTTTCGAGATGGGCGATTTGATGGCTGACGGCGGATTGCGTGATATTTAATTCTTCCGCGGCCGAGCGAAAGCTTTCATGCCGAGCCGCCGCCTCAAACGCCCGCAAGGCGGTGAGCGGTGGCAGCGATAATGGCTTCGGATCAGGTCGACTAATGGATGATTGTTCTCTCATAATATGAATTAAATTCATCTGTTGATGAAAAGCAATCTCTTGACGATTGGGTGTCCAACAAGTCTTGATCTTGCCAACAATTTTTAAGGGAGCACGACCGCTATGACCACCGAGGCAAATGATACGGCAATGAAGGATTCGGGCCGCCGTGGTGGACGCGATGCCCGCCGCCAGGCGCGCGCCTCCAAGCTCTCCGATCAAGACAGGCCGATCTGGCCCGGTATGCCCGGTGGCAAATACCAAGTCCTCTCGCCAGAAGACATGCAGAAAATCCACCACAAAATCCTCGATGTGCTGGAGCAAATCGGCTTTGCCGACGCCATTCCCTCCACGATTGAATACATGACCAAGGTCGGCGCGGTGATGGGCTCGGACGGTCGCATGCGCTTCCCGCGTGCGTTGGTGGAAGACACCATCGCCAAAACTGCCCGCCGCTTCCCGCTTTATGCGCAAGACCCGCGCTATGACATGGATCCGTGGGGCAAAAATGTTTATTACGGCACCGCTGGCGCCGCTGTGAACGTCGTTGAGCCGCTGACCGGCGAATATCGTGAATCGACCGTTGTCGATCTCTATGATTGCGCGCGCATCGTCGATCATTGCGACAATATCCATTTCTTCCAACGCACCAATGTCTGCCGCGAGCTGCCAAGCCCGCGCGATCTCGACATCAACACGGCCTATGCCAGCGTCGTTGGCACCACGAAGCATGTCGGCACCGGCATGACGCATCCCGATCACGTCACCGAAGTGCTCGAAATGCTGCATATGATTGCGGGCGGCGAGGACAAATGGCGCGAGCGCCCCTTTGTCAGCCAGTCGAACTGCTTTGTCGTGCCGCCATTGAAATTTGCCGAGGACGCCTGCAAATGCTTGGAAGTCGCAGTGCTTGGTGGTATGCCGGTGCTGCTGCTCTCGGCAGGACAGGCGGGCGCAACCGCTCCTGCCTCGCTGGCGGGCACCGTGGTGCAGGCCGTGGCCGAATGCCTCGTAGGCCTCATCTACGTGAACGCGATCAAGCCCGGCGCGCCTTACATTTTCGGCACCTGGCCCTTCGTGTCTGATTTGCGCACCGGCGCAATGTCGGGCGGCAGTCCCGAGCAGGCGTTGCTCTCATCCGCTTGCGGCCAGATGGCCAATTTCTATGATCTGAATGGCGGCACAGGCGCCGGCATGTGCGACTCGAAAATGATCGATTTCCAGGCTGGCTACGAGAAGGCCTACAACCTCACCCTCGTTGGTAACGCTGGCACCAACCTCATCTATGAAGCGGCTGGTATGCACGCCTCTCTGCTCGGTATCTGCAAGGAAACATTGGTGGCCGATAACGACATTATCGGCGCGGCTCAACGCACCATGCGCGGCATTGATACGTCGGACGAGGCACTCAACATCGACACGATCCGCAATGTCTGCATCGGCGGGCCCGGCCATTATTTAGGCTCCGATCAAACGCTGCATTTGATGCAGCGTGATTATGTCTACCCTTCCATCGGCGACCGCTGGAGCCCGAATGAATGGAACGAGCGGGGACGGCCTACTTACGTCGACCGTGCGGTGAAGAAGACGGCGGAAATCCTGAAAAGCCACCACCCCAAGCATATCAGCCGCGAAGTGGACGATGCCATCCGCGCGAAGTTCCCGATTAAGCTGGAGCGGAAAGATATGGGTGAGGTGGTATAAGGCCGTCATTGCGAGCGAAGGCGAAGCAAACCAGCTGATGGAAAAGAAAAAAGTAGCGTGATACCGTTTCACGTCTTTCTTCACCGTCAGCTAGATTGCTTCGCTGCCGCTCGCAAGGACGGATAAGTAACGAACAAAAAAGGAAACACAAATGGCCGCTCTGCCCTCACACG
>CAIRGA010000065.1 GCA_903877935.1 uncultured Hyphomicrobiales bacterium | reverse complement strand
GATCGCATCCCGCATGACACGGTGATCACCAATGGTGCGGGCAATTATGCGATTTGGGCGCAGCGCTATTTGCGCTTCAGAGCATTTGGCACGCAGGTTGCGCCGAATTCCGGCTCGATGGGCTTTGGCGTTCCAGCGGCGGTGGGTGCGAAACGTGCTTTTCCGGATCGCATGGTAATTGCCTTTGCAGGCGATGGCTGTTTTCTGATGAACGGACAGGAATTTGCCACCGCCGTGCAATATGATCTTGGAATCATCGTTATCGTTATCGACAACGGCATGTATGGCACCATCCGTATGCATCAGGAGCGGGAATATCCGGGTCGTGTCTCGGCAACGCAGTTGAAAAACCCCGATTTTGCCGCCTATGCCCGCGCTTTTGGCGGCCATGGCGAGACGGTTAAAACAACGGCGGAGTTTGAACCAGCGTTTGAGCGCGCGGTGGCATCCGGCAAGCCCGCGATTATCCATTGCTTCCTAGATCCGGAGGCGATCACGCCTGCCACAACGCTCAGCAAACTGCGTGAAAACGCTCAGAAGCAGAAAGACTGGGCGATTTCGCCTTAAGCCGCAAGTCTTTCTGCCACCATAGCCTTCAACACGCCCAAATCCTTCGCAAAGGCGCGAATGCCTTCGGCGAGCTTTTCGGTCGCCATCGCGTCTTCGTTCAGCAAAAAGCGGAAACTGGCTTCATCGACCTTGAGGCGATCAGCGCCTGATTGACCAGCCGTTGCGGGATCAAGCTGACGTGGCAAGGTGCCGTGATCTTTGGCAAGTTGATCGAGCAGAGCGGGCGCAATCGTCAACCGGTCGCAACCGGCCAGCGCTTCAATCTCTCCCAAATTGCGGAAGCTCGCGCCCATGACCACGGTGTTATAGCCGTGGCGCTTGTAATAGGCATAAATCTGCCGCACCGAGAGCACGCCCGGATCCGTCTCGGCCGTGTAGCTCTTGCCTTCGTTTTTGACATACCAATCGAGGATGCGGCCCACAAAAGGCGAGATCAGAAACGCGCCTGCTTCCGCGCAAGCCGCCGCTTGGGCGAGCGAGAACAGCAAAGTGAGGTTGCAGTCGATCCCCTCTTTTTGAAGAATTTCCGCTGCCCGAATACCTTCCCAGGTAGAGGCCAGCTTGATCAACACTTTATCACGCGAAATACCGTTGGCCTCATAGGCCTTGATAATACCATGCGCCTTTTCAACGCTTTTTGCTGTATCGAAGGAAAGGTCGGCATCGACTTCCGTTGAAACCCGTCCAGGTACCAAGCGGGCCAATTCGCTGCCAAAGGCCACTGCTAAACGGTCGGCTACGGCGCCGATTACGGTCTCGCTGTTGCCCGCCTGCTTCTTGCCCCAAGAAATGGCATCCGCGATGACGCCTTCATAAGCAGGAAGCGCCGCTGCCTTGAGCACCAAAGTCGGGTTTGTGGTGCAATCTGTCGGCTTGAACATCCGGATGGCGTCCATATCGCCCGTATCGGCAACAATGGTGGTAACGGCTTTGAGTTGATCGAGCTTACTGGTCATTGAACGGCCACTGGGTTGGAGAACAAAAAGAGACACATCCGCTTCCTATCATGGGCCATTATGAAAAGTCAGCTACCTGTCTGTTATTTATGCGTCTTATTGCCGTAATTCACCTATTCGGGCTTGGATTTTATGGGCGCTTAGCGGATACTCTTTTGATAGCTTCCTTGGCTGCTCACATTCAGGAACCCTTTGAAATGCCCGTTATCAACCGGATCGCCGAATTTGCAGATGAAGTCGTCGCTTGGCGACGTGACCTGCATCAGCACCCTGAACTCAATTACGATGTTCACCGCACCGCGGGAATCGTAGCCGAGAAATTGCGCGCCTTCGGGTGCGACGAAGTTGTCACGGGCATCGGGCGCACGGGCGTTGTCGGCGTTATCAAAGGTCGCTTGCCGGGCGATAAAACCATTGGCCTGCGTGCCGATATGGATGCATTGCCAATTGCCGAGGTGACGGGAAAACCCTACGCATCAACGGTGGCAGGTAAAATGCATGCCTGCGGCCATGATGGTCACACGGCTATGCTTTTGGGCGCTGCTAAATATCTTGCCGAGACCCGAAATTTTGCAGGCTCGGTTGTGGTGATTTTTCAACCGGCGGAAGAAGGCGGCGGCGGCGGCAAAGCCATGGTCGACGATGGCATGATGACGCGCTTTAACGTCAATGAAGTATACGGCATGCATAATCTACCCGGCATGCCCGTAGGCCAATTCGGCGTTCGCTCGGGTCCCATCATGGCCGCCGCAGATCAATATACAATTACTGTCACCGGCCGTGGCTCTCACGCTGCTATGCCGCATTTGTCCATTGATACGGTCTATGTCGCAAGCCAACTCATCGTAGCATTGCAAAGCATCGTGTCGCGCAATGTTGATCCTCTGGAAAGTGCTGTTCTTTCCGTCACCACATTTCATGCGGGCGATGCTTCCAACGTTATCCCGCAAGAGGCGGTATTAACAGGAACCCTACGCACCTTTAATCCAACAATTCAGGAACTCGTTGTCAAACGAATGCAAACGGTGATTGATTCCATTGCGGCGATGCATGGAGCCAAGATCCATTTTGATTTTTCGTATGGCTATCCCGTTACGATCAATCATCCCGATCAAACGGATTTTGCCTCAAAAATAGCAAGTGATATTGCAGGCTCTGATCGGGTTAATAGGTCTATTGCCCCCATGATGGGCGCTGAGGATTTCTCCTACATGCTCAATGAGCGCCCCGGCTGTTTTATATTCGTCGGCAATGGCAATAGCGCGGGCCTTCATCATCCGGCTTACGATTTCGATGACAGCGTTATTCCGATTGGCGTGAGCTATTGGGCGAAGCTCGTTGAAACAGGGTTGGCGACTTAGCCGTCAACTTCTTCCTTAAGCATTTCAAGCGCCAACCATTGCTCTTCTGAAGCAGCAAGATCGGCTCCCGCACGCGCTAGCAATTCACTCGCTTTATCAAAGCGTGCACGGTCTTTGGTGTAAAGCGCTGGATCGGCCAAAACCGCACGCAATTTTTCAATATCGCGTCCCAGCGCTTCCATGCGTTGCGGCAGCGTTTCAAGCGCGTGCTTTTCTTTAAACGATAATTTACGCTTGCCTTGGATCGACGCAGCGGGTGCATTCGCTATCGTGTTCGACTTTTCATCCCGAGCCCGTTCCGCCGCCTTTCTGGCATCAACGCCTTGGCCGCGTTGGGCGATCATGTCGGAATAACCACCCGCATATTCCAGCCAATCACCGTTTCCTTCCGAGACTAAAATTGAGGTTGCAACGCGATCAAGAAAATCACGATCATGACTGACGACAATGAGCGTACCGGGATAATCGGCGAGCATTTCTTCCAGCAAATCGAGCGTTTCCAAATCAAGATCATTGGTCGGCTCATCGAGCACTAAGAGATTTGAGGGTGAAGCTAATGCAACGGCAAGCAATAACCGCGCGCGTTCGCCGCCCGATAACACGGATACAGGCGTCCTGGCTTGCTCGGGGGGGAATAAAAAGTCTTTCATATAGGAAATAACATGACGGCTTTCGCCATTGACGATCACCTTGTCGCCACTGCCACCGGTGAGAGTTTCTGCCAAAGTCGCATTAGGATCGAGACTATCGCGTTTTTGTTCGAGCGTCGTCATTGCGAGATTAACGCCCAATCGCACGCTGCCAGAATCCGGTGACAATCGCGCGGTCATCAGATTGATCAATGTCGTCTTGCCCGCACCATTTGCACCCACAATGCCAAGGCGGTCGCCGCGCAAAAGACGTAATGAAAGATCCGATACAATGGTTCGCTCGCCGAAGCTTTTCGCAATGCGTTTGACTTCAATGACGAGTTTGCCGGAAATATCTGCCTCTGCCGCTTCGAGCTTAACGGTTCCGGTTGGCCCACGCGCATCACGCCGTTTTTGTCGAAGACCCGCAAGCTCTGACATACGTCTGACATTGCGTTTACGACGCGCCGTCACGCCATAGCGCACCCAATGTTCTTCGCGTACAATTTGCCGATCAAGCTTATGGCGATCGCGCTCCTCTTCTTCCAACACGGTGTCGCGCCAGGCCTCAAAGGCAGAAAACCCTTGTTCAAGGCGACGGGTCAGACCACGATCCAGCCACAGCGTGGCACGTGACAGGTTTTCTAAAAACCGTCGGTCATGGCTTATTAAAACAAGCGCGGATTTTAAGCCCTTCAATTCACTTTCAAGCCACTCAATCGCAGGTAGATCGAGATGGTTTGTGGGCTCGTCGAGCATCAAAATATCGGGCTCGGGTGCAATGACACGCGCCAGCGCCGCACGCCTTGCTTCGCCGCCTGAGAGCGTCGCAGGATTTTCGTCGCCGGTTAGGCCAAGTGCCTCAAGTAAATATCTGGCGCGCCAAAGATCATCACCCGGCGCTAATCCGGCTTCAACATAAGCAAGCGTTGTTGCAAATCCCGAAAGATCCGGTTCTTGCGGCAAATAACGAACCGTCGCCCCAGGTTGTACAAAGCGCTCACCATGATCGGATTCAATCAATCCGGCCGCAATTTTTAGGAGTGTCGACTTTCCGGAGCCGTTTCGACCGACAAGGCAAAGACGATCGCCTGCTGAAACCGAAATATCGGCTCCTTCCAGCAATGGTGTGCCGCCAAAGGTGAGGCGAATATCTTTGAGAAACAGAAGGGGCGGGGCCATAGGCGTCAGACATTCCAATCAAATTGACCTGCGATATGGCGGATTGAGCGTTCCATAGCAAGCATTCTTGCTAAATGAGTATGATTCCCCGCGCTTGACCATGCGGATGCGACCGCGCGATAAGCACTCTTCTTTCACCTCGGGACTGGTTGAGTGACCCATTTGATAAAAACATGCGCGATTATAGGCGCTGGTCCATCGGGTTTGATGGCGGCAGAAAAATTGGCTGAAGCAGGCTATCGAGTGACCGTCTATGACCGGATGGCTAATCCCGGGCGCAAATTTCTTTTGGCAGGTCGGGGCGGTCTCAATTTAACCCATACGGATGAGCCGGATGAGTTTATGGCTCGTTACCGTGAAGCCTCCTCTTGGTTATGGCCCTATATTGAAGAATTTTCTCCCGATGATTTGCGCGATTGGTGCGATGGTTTGGGAGAGGATAGTTTTGCAGGCAGCAGTGGACGCGTCTTTCCAAAAAGCTTCAAAGCCTCGCCGCTATTGAGGGCTTGGCTCAGGCGCCTTGATACCCTTGGCGTTGCGTTCTGCGCGCGCCATGATTGGCAAGGATGGGAAAGCGACGGCGCCTTGCGGTTTCGCGCGGCCAATGGGCAAGAGGTCCTCGTAAAGCCAGATGCCACGCTTCTGGCACTTGGCGGCGCCAGTTGGCCAAAGCTTGGTGCCGATGGGAGCTGGACTAGAATTCTTAAGCAAAACGACATTGTTGTTTCGCCGCTTCAAGCAGCCAATGCCGGTGTCTTGGTGGAATGGTCGGATTTGATGAAAATGCGCTTTGCGGGCGCAGCCATTAAACGTGTTGTTGCCTTTTGCGGTCAAAGCCAAGCCAAGGGCGAAGCGATCATCACCGAGAAGGGTCTGGAAGGTGGCGTCGTTTATAGCCTTGGCCCGGATATTAGGCGCCAGATCGAGACCGAAGGTCACGCGTTAATCCATCTGGATCTCAGGCGCGATCTGCCTTTGCACATTTTGACCGAACGCCTTTCCAAGCCACGCGGTAAGATGTCGGTTTCGACTTGGCTCCATAAAGCCGCGGGGCTCGCGCCTGCGGCCATTGCGCTTTTTCGGGAAGAGCGCGCAACAGGTACAAATGCCCCCTTCGACGATCCCAATGAAATGGCGAAGCTTTTGAAACACTTGCCGATTCACATTCAGGGGATATCCGGGCTTGAGCGTGCGATATCGACAGCCGGGGGTATCGCGCTGTCCCAGCTTGATGATCATCTCATGTTGATCGATCGGCCCGGTGTGTTTGTCGCGGGCGAGATGCTCGATTGGGAAGCGCCTACTGGTGGCTATCTATTACAAGCCTGTTTTTCAACAGGAGTTGCCGCGGCAAAGGGTATGACCGATTGGCTTAATCGACCAGCGTTCTGATTAGGCACCGGTTGGCGCCGTGCTGAACCGAACAGCATCGGCCATAGCCCGTTCATTGGCGCGGGCACGTGCCTTGACGATCGATTGGATCAACTGGTTGGCGGACGCAAATTCTTCGCCTTCTGTCCGGTTCCGTGGCTGGTCTGCTTCCAAGGCCTCGACAGCTTTTGCCATCAACAATGTGGCAATCATGGGCATATTGAGGTTGAAACGCTCCATCGCGACCTGCAGCGACTCATTGAAACCCGCCACTTCACGACGCAACCGGTTTTCAAGATCTTGCTCGGCCTTTTCTTCGCGGATCTGACGAAATTGCTTCAGCTCAACAATGGTCGCGGTCATGAGATTTGGCCTATCTTCGAGTGGAACGATCTGTACTCAAATAACGGTCTCTCGGACAAAATATTTAGCTTCATGGACCATTATCGTCTAGGCGCTAGGTATTCCTTGCAATTTAAGCCGTTGAGCGGCCTTATAGCCATGTTTGATGTCTTGGGAGAAGCATAGTGATGGGTAAAGTTGGATTGGTTTTGATGTTCGGCCTCGTGCTTGCAGGATGCCAAGGCTTTCCCGGTTTTGAAAATGCAAGTGCCGCGTCAAAACCTGTGGCTGAGGCGCCAGCCGCCCCCTCTATTGGCTCGGCGGCGAAGCCAACCGTGAAAGCTGCCGCCCAATCTGCACCTCAGCCAACGGCTGAGACCCCACCCCCTGCGCCACTACCGGTCCTTCATACGGATGCGACTGCGGTTGCCGGAGGCATCGTCGTGCCGCCTTTGGCGGATAATGATAGCCGTGCTCAGGGGATAGCTGCCGAGAAAGCGCAAGTCGATCAGCTGATCAGCCAAGGCGGATTGACCCGTGAGGCAGGTGCCAAGCGCCTTTATCGATTCGCTTCGAAAAATGGTCTGCTCAAGGGCAAGCCGGATGAAGATTTTTGGCAAAGCCTCATTCAGGCCTATCGTAATCTCGATGACCGATATATCAGCGCCGAGGATGCGGCAGCCGATATCAATACCGCCGCTGCGCGCCGGGCCGAGGCTTTAAAATAGAATTCAAAATCATATTCCGAGATAAAAAGATGCGTGATAGAGCATCAATAAATCTGACATCCATCTCAGGGGCTTTGTATGACGGTAACAATTGATGGCATGAAACTCACCATTGAAGGTGTTGTGCGGGTGGCACGTCTTGGTGACAATGGCCGCTATGAAAAGGCCGCTCTTTCCTCAAAAGCGCGTGAGAAAATTGCGACGACACGCGCTTTTATCGACCAAAACTGGATGCATGACGATGCACCTTTGATGTATTCCTTCAATACCGGCGTCGGCCTTTTTAAAGACCAACGTGTTTTGATGGCGGATATGGCTGCCTATCAAACAAAGTCCATCTATGCCCATGCAACAGGCATTGGTGAGCCGCTGGATGAAGATGTCGTACGCGCGACGATGCTATTACGTGCGAATGCCTTCGCGTCGAATTATTCAGGCCCGCGCGTTGAGGTTGTTGATCGGTTGCTCGATTTTCTCAATAAGGGTTTGGTGCCGGTCATACCTGCCAAAGGATCGGTTGGAGCATCGGGCGATCTTGCGCCACTAGCCCATATGTCGGGGGCCTTATGCGGCTTTCCCGAAGCAGAAATTATCTACAAGGGCAAGCGCATGCCGGCGCGGGACGCGATTAAGAAAGCTGGTCTGGAAGTTGACTTTGTGTTGCACGCGAAAGACGCGTCAGCGCTCATCAACGGTTCAACCGTTTCACTCGCGATTGCTGTTTTAGCCATTTATGATGCGCGCCGTATCCGCAAGGCCGCCGATATCGGGATGTCACTGTCGCTTGAAGCGATGCGTGGTGAATTAGCTGCCTTCGATGCGCGCGTCCACAAAGCCCGCCCGCATGAAGGGCAGCGTAAAATCGCAGGAAATATTCGCAAGATCACAGACGGATCAAAGCGCTGCTCTGCACAAGCACGTGAAACGCTTTACCCTGACGAAGCCCGCGCCGCAGGAACATCACCGCCTCCCCGGGTGCAGGACGTCTATTCCTTGCGGTGTACGCCGCAGGTACATGGGCCTGTTTTGGAGGCGCTTGATTACGCCACGAAAATTATCTCCACCGAAATTAATTCGGCTACCGATAATCCTTTGATTTTCGAAAATGATGATGGCTCATCGGTGATTATTTCGGGCGGACACTTCCATGGTCAATATGTGGCCCAAGCCATGGATCTCGTGACCTTGGTGATGACGGATCTTGGCTCCATTTGCGAGCGGCGTTTAGCACGCCTCATCGACCCGACGATGAGTTACGGCCTGCCGCGCAATCTATTGGCAGGCAAGCGCGGATTAAATACCGGCTTTGCAACGGTCCAGTGCTCCATGTCGGCTTTGGTGATGGAGAATCGTACCCTTTCAATGCCCGGTTCAGTTGATTCCATTCCGGGCAAAAGCAATGCCGAAGACCATGTTTCCAATTCCACATGGTGCGCACGCAAAGCCCGCACCGTTGTAAGCAATGTCGAATATATTGTTGCAATAGAAATCTTGATGGCAGGACAGGCGCTAACGCTAATCTCCGATTTGGCGAAAGATCATCCTATCGGCAAAGGTTCAGAAGCGGCTCTGGCCTCGCTGCGCTCCGTGGTCGATCCGGCGCTCGATGGCGATCGGTGGTACGCAACCGAGATGAATCTCGCGTATCAGCATGTCCGTTCCGGCGCGATGGTTGAGGCGGTTGAAGCGGTTGTGGGTAAACTGGATTAGGTGGCAGATTTAAAATTTCTGACAAAATCCAACAACACCGAAATCGCGACATCGCAATCCTCTGCTGTCATAGCCTCGTGCGGGCTGTGGCTAATGCCACCTTTACAGCGGACAAATAGCATTCCTGCTGGGCAGAGCTCTGCCATGGCCATCGCGTCATGACCTGCGCCAGACGGAAGGTGACGAGGCGTGATTTGGTGGCGAGATACGGCATCAGAAAGGCCGGTTATAAAAGAGGTAGCCATTGGCGTGGCTTTCGACTCAAAGAACCGATCAATAGTCAAATCAACACCACGCTTGGCCGCAATGGCTTTGCAGGCCGCGGCGATCTCTTCAACCATATGCGCGCGGACCGTGTCGTCGGGCGAACGTGCATCAAGCGTAAATCTTACCTTGGCTGGAATAACATTCACTGCGCCAGGATCCACCTGAAAGCGCCCAACGGTAGCCACCGTATTGGTGCCGTTCGCGCCAAGCCGTTCAATGGCAAGTGCCATTTCTGATGCAGCGGTCAATGCATCATGTCGCAATGTCATCGGCACTGTGCCGGCATGCCCCGCTTCGCCTGATACGGTTAGCGTCCAACGCGAAGCGCCATTAATCGCGGTTACGATACCGATCGCAAGATTTTCTGCCTCAAGCACCGGGCCTTGCTCAATATGCATTTCAACATAGCCAATCACTGAAGCGGGGTCGCGTTTAAGTGAGGCCCATTCGGAAGGATCGCACCCGAAATCCAGAAGGGCCCGATGAATGGAAATGCCATTTTCATCTTTGGCCTCAAGTCCGGCAGCATCAAGCGTTCCGGCGAGCGCACGCGAGGAGGTCAGGTTAGACGTGAAGCGAACATTTTCCTCATCGCCGAAGGCCAAAACTTCCACAGCAAAATCGAGGCGTTCACCTGCATCACGTAGCCATTCGACAATGCCGATCCCGGCGATAACGCCAAGCGCGCCGTCATAAGCACCGCCATCGACAACGGTATCGATATGCGAGCCAATCAGCAGAGCGGGCAGGCCCGTTGTTTTTCCGTCATAACGACCTATGACACTGCCAAGGGCATCGACAGACACATGATCGCAGCCAGCCTCCCGCATCATGGCGACCGTTGCATCCACTGCCTGCCGATGCGAGGGCGACAGATAGAGTCGGGTGATCTTGCCTGGCTCATCGGTGAACAGGCGCAGCGTTTCAAGGCGGGTCCAGGCGCGTGCGCCCAGTGACGTCGGTGAAAGTTTTGTCATAGGCAGAGATTAGGCGAAGCCAGGATGAGGCTCAAGCCTTTGTCGGGATAAACGCAGGGTCATTTTTCAATTCTATCGGTTGCCCATGCGGTGTCGCCCGCGCCGCGCGATCCCACGCTTCTTCCAACGCGTGCAGGCTTTCAAATGACGTCACTTTCTTGTCAATCACGAGCTGCTCAAGGGCTGCAAGCCAGTGGCTATAATAGGTATCACCGCGATCGTCAGCGGATTTAATCTTTTGGGCGAGCACTTCAACCCATTCACCCCAAGTGAATAGCCCTTTGTCATGCAAGGCTACAACCATGGCGAAGGCTTGCGCTTCCCATGGATTTTGGAAAATTGGACCGCCGTCGTCGCGGTGGATCTCGGGCAGGACTGCCAAAAGGTTTCTTATCATGCTACTCGCGTCAAATAGGGTTCGAACAGATCGATGATGATTTCAAGGTGAGGGTCACTGTCCGGCCCCCACATTTCTCTACCGTCAAACTGCACGCCATAGCACCATTGCGGATCCTCACCTTTGCCATGCGCCATGCTGTCGGGAAAGACAAAGACATCATGGACTTCAATAATCACTCCGGTTTTACCCCTGCCATATCGCGGCAAGCGGGTATGGGTTGTGGGATGAGCCGTTATCGTGCGCACTCGATCGCCTACCTTAAAAGCGGCAAGTGCCTTTGGCGTGCGGTTATAGGGCGTACCTGCTGCAAGCAATGGAGCAACAAGTTCGGCGTTTAATGGAGGCCGCTTCGTTAGCAAGGCAGGTACAATTGCATGACCTGCCGCCCACTCCTCTTGTGTGATCATCGTTTCCGCGAGCAAGAGTTTTAGCAGCGCTTTGGTCCAGATTTCATAATAGGATGAAGTCAGGTATTCAATTGGCGGTAAAGTCTCGCGGATATATCGCCCACGATCGCCCGGCCACTGCCCAAGAGCCCCACAGGCAAGGGTTATCGCGAGCGCCCGCTTTTCCCATTCCGCATGAAAGATAGGCTTTTCCGGTTCTGGAATAACGGGACCAAAGCCCATCATGCCACCCAGATCCTGCGCGCCATTCATCGCGCTCGTCCCTTTTTTAACGGCAGTCCGGTGCCGATCATGCTGTCGCGAGTAACGAGATCGGCCAGGGCTTCTTCGCTTAAATTTTCGGTGCCTTCGGGTCGCATCGGCAAAACAAGGTAGCGCATTTCGGCGGTCGAATCCCACACGCGAATTTTTATCTTCGCGGGCAATTCAAAACCAAAATCTTTGAGCACACCACGAGGATCAATCACTGCACGCGAGCGATAGGGTGTTGATTTATACCAAACCGGTGGTAGGCCAAGCACCGGCCAAGGGTAACAGGAACACAATGTACAAACGACGAGATTATGCAGCTCGTTTGTGTTCTCAACGACCCGCATATGCTCGCCTTGTCGACCGCTAAAGCCAAGCTCTGCAATCGCGGATGTCGCATCTGTCATCAGGCGCGCTTTATAAGCAGGGTCTGCCCAAGCTTTAGCCACGACACGCGCGCCATTGCGCGGGCCAATCTTGGTCTCGTAGGTATCGATAATGGCATCCAGCGCTGCGGGATCGATATACCCTTTTTCCGTTAGAATCGTTTCAAGCGCACGCACGCGCAAAGCGGCCTCAGACAATTCTGAGCCGTGGTCATCTTCATGGCCGTGATCATGCGAATGTGTCATGCCGTAGTGTGGCTGTTGTCACGCCATTGAGCAAGATGGTTTTAGGATAAAAATTTAGGCCGCCACAGTTTTAGCGTCAGCGCATTCATAACGACACTTACGCTCGAGAGTGCCATCGCCGCACCGGCAAATACGGGAGATAGATAGCCAAACGCCGCTAGTGGTATGCCCACGATATTATAAGCGAAGGCCCAAAATAGGCCCGAGCGGATCGTGAAAACGGCACGCCGCGCGAGCGCTATCGCCGCAGCTGCAAGGCGGGGGTCGGGGCGCATTAAGGCGATGCCTGCGGTTTCTAAGGCGACATCCGTTCCGCTGCCCATCGCAATACCAAGATCTGCCGTGGCCAGTGCCGGTGCATCATTTACACCATCGCCCACCATGCCCACAACGCTTCCGTTGGCCTTAAGGGCCGCAATGATATCGGATTTGCCTTCCGGTGTTACCTCGGCATAGATTTCTCGAATTCCCAGTCCGTCGGCGATGCGTTCTGCCGCGCCTTTGCTGTCGCCCGTCAACATAACGGATGCGATTCCCATATTCTTCAACATCCGGATGGCCGCAGCACTTGTATCGCGTGCCGGATCGGCAAAGGCCAAAAGACCAATTAGACGTTTTCGGTCAGTATCGGCTAAGTAACTCAAGCCGTATCCTTCTGAATTAAGGACGTCCGCACGCGCTTTCATGCCTTTAAGGTCGATCCCCAAGTGAAGCAGCGCAGTGGCATTGCCTAATAAAAATCGCTCGCCACTGACGGTGCCGATAATGCCCCCAGAAATTAATTCAAAACCCGATACGGTCGGTAATGCAGCCATGCCACGCAATTGCGCTTCATCACGAATGGCGCGCGCAAGTGGGTGAGAGCTTCCCGATTCAAGTGCAGCAGCGATCGCCAGAACCGTTGAAGGATCGCCGCCTTCAACGGCCATAATAATAGGTTGTCCGGTTGTTAGTGTCCCCGTTTTATCGAAAGCGATCAGGGTAATTTGGGCTGCACCCTCCAAGGCTGATGCGTCGCGGATTAACAGACCATGCTTGGCGGCCACGCCTGTCCCCGCGAGAATGGCCGTGGGGGTAGCAAGACCGAGCGCGCAAGGACAGGCAATCACAAGGACTGAAACCGCATTGATCAATGCTGCTTCATATCCCGCACCATAGACAATCCAACCTATTCCGGTGGCTGCAGCAATCACCAAAACAGCGGGTACAAAGATCGCACTCATCCGGTCTACCAGCGCTTGCACAGGCGCTTTTGAGGCCTGCGCATTGGCCACTAGCCGAATGATGCGGGACAGCATGGTTTCAGCGCCAATCGCACGCGTTTCAATAATAAGGCGGCCATCAAGATTGGTCGTGCCGCCGATCACGGCAGCCTCTTTTCCTTTTGTAACAGGCAGGCTTTCGCCCGTTACCATCGATTCATCAATGCTGGCCGCGCCGTCCCTTATGACACCATCGACGGGAATGGTTTCGCCCGCCCGCACGAGAACAAAATCACCAACCCGAATGGTATCAAGAGCGACATCCGTTTCAATACCATTGTCGATCTTTCGCGCGGAGGCGGGCCTAAGTCGTCCAAGCGCGGCGATTGCCGATGCTGTTTCTGCTGTAGCGCGTTCTTCGAGCCATTTACCTAGCAGGATAAACGCGATCACAATCGAAGAGGATTCAAAATATAGATGCATCATCGACATCGGCCTGGACGGTCGCAGCCATAGATAGAGACTGATTCCATAGGCGGCGCTGGTGCCAAGCGCTACCAGCAGATCCATCGTCGCTATCCCGCTCCGAAGAGCTTTCCATGCCGACTTGTAAAATCGCCAGCCAAGACCAAACTGTACGAGGGTTGCTAAGACAAACTGCGCTTCGGGTGGCGGCATCGCGTCAACACCAAAAAGCATACCGGTCATACCAAACATAAACGGGCTTACGATCACAAAGGCCAATAGAGCCGCTACGCGCGCCTTTTTCTCACGTTCGGCCGTCCGTTTGGATTCCCCGACACGATTGCTTTCATCAATCAGACTTGCGCCATAACCGATATCGTCGACGGCATTGACGAGACTTTCTGGAATGGCATTCCCCTCGATCCGTGCGCTTTTTGTCGCAAGGTTGACCGTTGCAGATGTTACGCCCGGTATCGATAGGAGCGCTTTTTCAACGCGGGCGACACAGGAGGCGCATGTCATGCCGTCAATGGCAAGCGAGACCGATGGTGTATGGAAAGAGGCTGAGCTTGGCTGGTTCATGTCCAAGGATATAGCAACTCCGCCGGTCCTTTCCAATTGATAGGGTGCTCCTGCAACGCAGCTCTGCTTTCAAAGCTTTGACAAACCGCAGTAATCCATGTTGGCTCATGAATAAATAAATATTCCAAAGGAAACGCTATGCCTAGTTTTGCCGCCAATTTGACCATGATGTTCACTGAGTATGCCTTTCTGGATCGTTTTTCAGCGGCGGCGGATCAAGGCTTTGAGGCGGTGGAATATTTATTCCCCTATGAGCATTCCCCCGATGCGATCGCCAAACAGTTGGAGATCAATAAACTAACGCAAGCGCTGTTCAACATGCCGCCCGGTGATTGGGCTAAAGGAGAGCGCGGTGTGGCAGGCCTGCCTGGTCGTGAGCAAGAATTTCGTGACGGTGTCACAACGGCCTTGCGCTATGCAGAAGCCACGGGTGTTATGCGTCTGCATATGATGGCGGGTATGACTGATCTTAAAGATACAAACGCATTGGCCACCTACCGCGCCAATATCGCTTACGCCGCTCAGGCGCTTGCCGCGAAAGGGCTCGATCTGCTGCTTGAGCCGATCAATGGCCGCAATATGCCAGGTTATGGGTTGAATAGCTTTGATCTTGCGGCTGAGATCATTGCGAAGATGAATCTCCCTAATCTCAAATTGCAATTTGATATCTATCACTGCCAGATTTTGCATGGCGATGTGGCAATGCGGATGCGCGCGCTCCTGCCGATATCGGGCCATGTCCAGATCGCCAGCGTCCCATCGCGGCATGAGCCGTCAGGTGAGGAATTGAATTATCCCTTCCTATTCGACGAGCTGGATCGCCTTGGCTATCAGGGCTTTGTAGGCTGCGAATATAACCCAAAGGCGGGAACCTTAGCAGGGCTTGGATGGTTTGCGCCCTTTCGCCGGGCGTGATGGAAAGGGCGGCGTTTGCCCAAATTTTCAGCTTTGAACCCATCGCGCTCCCGCCTATCTAATGAGTTATAGTATTTTTCGGTAGAAAGCGGGTTTACGGCGGATGACGGCGGCGGATTCGATATTTTCAGAGCGACCGCGCGCGGATGCCATTCTTCCCGGAATGATCCGGGCGAAGGGCAATATCCGTTGTCGGTTTACCGCCAATCCCCGTCGAACGGAGGCGTCCGAGCTTTATGAAACCGGCGGCTATCGGATGAAGTTCCCCAAAGGGGACTTGTGCGAAGGGGTTATCATCAATACCGGCGGCGGGATGGCAGGGGGCGATTCGCTTAACGTTGAAATTTTGCTCGATGCGGATGCTAAAGCTGTCGTTTCATCCCAATCGGCTGAAAAAATCTACAGGGCACAGAGCGAGCCTTCCTCAGCGTCTATTCAACTCTCGCTCTCTGAGCGTTCGCAATTAGCCTGGCTGCCCCAAGAAACGCTGCTTTTCTCCGGCGCAAAGCTTAAACGCCATTTTCGGGCAGACATGACGTCCGACGCAACGCTCACTCTGTTCGAGGGGGTTATCTTTGGTCGCGGTGCGATGGGTGAACGGATTACGGAAGGGACCTTCCGCGACAGTTGGCGCATCAGGCGCGACCAAAAGCTCGTCTTTGCTGATGAGATAGCATTAGAAGGTAATATGGCTGCGCGCCTCGATCGTCCGGCCATTGGGGCGGGCGCGCGGGCAGTCGCAACTTTTTTGCATCTTGCACCCGATGCGGTGGAAAGGCTTGACGAAGCGAGAGCAGCGCTTGAAACTTCGCTATGCGAATGTGGTGCGAGCGCTTGGAATGGAATGTTGGTTGTGCGGTTTTTGGCTGTTGATCCAGAAGCGCTCCGGCAATCTGCAAGCCGCTTTTTAAATAAATTCCGTGCGGTTCCGGTGCCGCGCGTCTGGCAATGCTGATCGATAACAAAGGATACTTAAGATGATTTTATCGCCCCGTGAAAAGGATAAGCTCCTCGTCTCGCTTGCGGCCATGGTTGCGCGAAATAGGCTTGAGCGGGGCATTAAGCTCAACCATCCCGAGGCTGTTGCTTTGATTACGGATTTTGTGGTCGAAGGCGCGCGGGACGGACGGTCTGTTGCCGAATTGATGCAGGCTGGTGCCCATGTGATCAGCGCCGATCAAGTGATGGATGGCATTGCCGATATGATTCATGACGTCCAAGTTGAAGCGACGTTTCCCGATGGAACCAAACTCGTCACCGTCCACAATCCAATCCGTGGCGGACATGGCATAGTTATTCCGGGCGAAGTGATGACCGAGCCAGGTGACATTCTGATGAATGAGGGTCGCGAGACGGCGATGTTATCCGTCTCCAATACCGGTGACAGGCCTATTCAAGTGGGTAGCCATTATCATTTCTTTGAGACCAACCCGGCCTTATCTTTTGATCGTGCAACGGCGCGCGGCATGCGGCTTGATATTCCAGCGGGGACAGCAGTTCGTTTCGAGCCTGGCCAGAGCCGCGAGGTGCGCCTGGTGGCACTTTCCGGTAAGCGGGAAGTCTATGGCTTCCGTCAAGACGTGATGGGCAAACTTTAAGCAGCGATCGATAAAGGATAACGACAATGACAACGACACTTTCCCGTGCTGCCTATGCCGATATGTTTGGCCCCACGACAGGCGACCGCGTCCGCCTTGCAGACACATCTCTTATCATAGAAGTTGAAAAGGATTTTACGATCTATGGCGAAGAAGTAAAATTTGGTGGTGGCAAAGTTATCCGGGACGGTATGGGGCAAAGCCAGGTTACCAATAAAGACGGCGCCGTTGATACCGTTATTACGAATGCCTTGATCGTAGATCACTGGGGTATTGTGAAAGCCGATATAGGATTGAAAAATGGCCGTATCGCGGCTATCGGAAAAGCGGGAAATCCCGATATTCAACCGGGCGTTACTATCATCATTGGGCCCGGTACAGATGTCATTGCCGGCGAAGGAAAAATTCTAACGGCGGGCGGATTTGATACGCATATTCATTTCATTGCACCCCAACAAATTGAACATGCGTTGATGTCTGGCGTTACATCGCTTCTGGGCGGCGGAACAGGACCTTCGTCTGGCACCAATGCGACAACCTGTACGCCGGGTCCTTGGCACATGGCGCGAATGATCGAGGCTGCTGATGCCTTTCCGGTTAATGTTGGTTTTTCTGGTAAAGGCAATGCAGCACTTCCGGGGTCGCTCGTTGAAATGATCGAAGCGGGAGCGTGTGCTTTAAAGCTGCATGAAGACTGGGGCACTACTCCCGCAGCTATCGATAACTGCTTGGCCGTTGCCGATGATTACGACATTCAAGTGATGATTCATACGGACACATTAAACGAATCAGGATTTGTCGAAGATACCGTAAAAGCTTTTAAAAACCGTACCATTCACGCCTTCCACACGGAAGGTGCGGGTGGTGGCCACGCGCCCGATATTATCAAAGTAGCGGGCCTAAAAAACGTACTGCCTTCATCGACGAATCCAACCCGCCCATTCACCGTCAACACACTTGATGAGCATTTAGACATGTTGATGGTATGTCATCATTTAGACAGCAGCATTCCAGAGGATCTAGCTTTTGCTGAAAGCCGTATTCGCAAAGAAACCATTGCGGCTGAGGATATTTTACACGACATCGGTGCCTTATCGATGATGTCGTCCGATAGTCAAGCGATGGGACGTTTGGCGGAGGTAATCACGCGTACCTGGCAAACGGCCGATAAAATGAAAAAGCAGCGCGGTTCATTGCAGGGTGATGGTCGCGCCGATAATAACCGTGTTAAGCGCTACATTGCAAAGTATACGATCAATCCTGCCATAGCACATGGCGTATCAAACCATATCGGTTCGGTTACTCCTGGTAAATTGGCTGATCTCGTTTTATGGTCTCCAGCATTTTTTGGAGTAAAGCCTGATATGGTGATTAAGGGTGGCGCTATCATCGCAGCGCAAATGGGTGATCCGAATGCATCAATCCCGACACCGCAACCGGTTCACTATCGCCCCATGTTCGGCGCTTTCGGTAAGGCGTTAACATCGACGTCCGTCGTGTTTGTTTCAAAAGCAGCTATCGCAAATGATCTCCGCGGTAAATTAGGCACGATAAAAGAAATGGTTGCTGTCGAAAATGTGCGCGGGGGTATTTCGAAAGCATCAATGATTCACAATGATGCAACGCCCGACATTCGGGTTGATCCGGAAACCTATACCGTCACCGCCGATGGCGAGCTTCTGGTTTGCGCTCCGGCGACGGAGCTGCCCATGGCTCAACGATATTTCCTTTACTGATGTATCGTTATTCACCTCAAACGTGCTTTTATGTATCACTTATCGTTCGATCTATCTGAACCACTGTCCTTATTCACCTGAAAGTGCCCCACCACTATGCAAACAGCTACTTCTATTACTCGAAAAGCAGCCGTTAAGGTTGAACGAATTATCGATTCCGTCAGCCTTGATCACGAAGGGCGGCATCGCCGCCGGATCGTATTAAAGGGTGAAAAGGGATTAGAATTCCTGCTCGATTTGGATAAAGCAACGGTGTTAAACGATGGTGACGCCGTCAAGTTTGAAGATGGGTCGTTAGTATTAATTAAAGCCGCTCCACAAACGCTCTTAGAAGTACGTGCTGAAAATCCTTTGCGGCTGTTAAAGACGGCGTGGCATATCGGTAATCGCCACACACCATGTGAAATTACTGCAGAGGCTTTGTACCTTGAAGATGATCATGTTCTTGCGGAAATGATACGCGGTTTGGGATGTTCTACATCAATCGTATCACGTCCCTTCCAACCAGAACGTGGCGCCTATGATGATCATGGGCATTCGCACGGACATCACGGCCATTCACACGATCACCATGATCATAAGCATGATCATGATCATTCCCATAGCCATGCCCATGACCATCATAATTCGCATAGTCATAACCATGATCACGTGCACGATGAAAATTGTAACCACGATCATGACGACGGTCATGGACATTCGCATTCGCATAAGCATGATTGAGGGAAATGCACTTCCTTTGCTGGTCTGGCTTTCACCCTCCTTTCCGGTGGGGGCCTTTGCTTATTCGCATGCTTTAGAATGGGCGGTGGAATCAGGTGATGTTTCAGATCTAGAAAGCTGCAAGGCTTGGATCGCTGATCTATTAGAATACGGCTCCGGTCGGACCGATGCCATGCTTTTAGCACACGCATGGTATGCTTCTATTAACAATGATAAAAGCGCGCTTCAGGAATTGGCTGAGTTGGCTCTAGCATTACAGCCGTCGGCGGAGCGTCATCTTGAAACCGTAACACAAGGTAACGCGTTTCTCGTCGCCTCTATATCCGCATGGCCAAGCAAAAAATTAGATCTTTTGAGACAGCACGTTTCCGGTGACATTGCTTATCCTATTGCCGTTGGGGTAGCTGCTGCGGGTTTTAATATCCCTTTACAAAATACCCTTGAATCGTTTCTTCTTGGCTTTGTTACCAATTTGGTTTCGTCCATTATTAGGCTAGGGCCGTTAGGCCAAACCAACGGTCAAAAAGTAATAGCTAATTTGCTACAAATGGTGTGCAGTGTTGCGCAAGAAGCAGCTCAGTCTAATCTAAATGACATTGGTAGCTCCGCCTTCAAATCCGATATTGCTTCCCTTCGACATGAAACCCAATATACGAGGTTATTTCGCTCATGACACGATCATCTCATGGACCATTACGCGTCGGAATCGGTGGGCCGGTTGGTTCGGGTAAAACGGCGTTAACAGAGGCGCTCTGTAAACGCTTTCGCGATATGTATGACTTATGCGCGATCACAAATGACATCTACACAAAAGAAGATGCACGATTGTTAACCGTAGCAGGCGCGTTGCCGGAAGATCGCATCATGGGAGTGGAGACAGGAGGCTGTCCGCATACGGCTATTCGAGAGGACTGTTCGTTAAATTTAGCGGCAATCGATACGATGAATCGGAAGTTTCCGAATCTCGATCTAATCTTAATTGAGTCTGGTGGAGATAATTTAGCAGCGACTTTTTCACCAGAGCTAGCTGACTTGACTGTTTACGTGATTGACGTCTCGGGAGGCGAGAAAATTCCCCGCAAAGGCGGGCCGGGTATTACACGTTCGGATATTTTAGTGATCAATAAAATTGATCTTGCACCTTTTGTTGGCGCAAGTTTAGAGGTGATGGAACGCGACGCTAAGCTTATGCGCAAAGGTAAGCCTTTTGTCTTTACTAATGTCCGTGATGGCACAGGTGTTAATGTCGTCGCAGACTTTATCGAAAAAGCCGGAGGATTAAAACGCGACTAATTAAAACAATTGAGCCGCGCGAGGATCGTGGGCAGAAAGCCGGCGTAATAGATATTCTACTTCTGCTTTTGCAGTAGCGCTTATTCCAGAACCAGGTTTCCTTTGTGCGTCCGATGCTAATATACCACGCCGCATGAGCGTATATTTTCTAACGGCAAGACCAATACCTTGTTGCTGTTCGTAGCGCATCAAAGGAAGGTGTGCGTCAAATATATTGTGGGCGTCATCACGTTTTCCAACCTTTTGTAATGACACGACATCGACAAGAAGTTCTGGAAATGCATAGCCGGTCATCGCGCCGTCAACTCCGCGCTCCATCTCGAAATCGAGAAACAGCCCTCCATTGCCAGTCAGGATCGATACGTGGCGCAAGCTGCCTTCAGACTCAAACTTACGAAGTGTTGAAATCTTTTCTAGCCCTGGCCAGTCTTCGTGTTTTAACATCACGCATGATGGATTATCCATAATAATTCGACGGATAACATGAGGAGTCATAATAACACTCAGAGTGAGTGGGTAATCTTGAATGACGAAGGGTATGTCTTTCCCGATGGCTTCGACAGCCTGAACATAATAGGTCACAATTTGATCATCCGTTCGTAAGGATGGCGGTGGAGCAATCATGACGCCAGCGGCTCCTTTGATCATGACCTCATGGGCAAGCGATCTCATGGCGGCAAAGCCTGGTGCAGACACGCCGACAATGAATGGTAAATTGGGTGCACGCTTAATGGTGCGTTCGGCGAAGGCTACGGCTTCGGAATGGTCGAGCTTTGGTGCTTCGCCCATAATTCCAAGAATCGTCACTCCAGTAGCACCGGATCCGACGTAATGATCGATCATACGATCAGTACTTTTCCAATCGAGGCTTCCATCATCAAGAAAAGGTGTAGGTGCGATTGGATAGACGCCTTGGGCTGAACTCGTAAGCATTATCATTTCCTTTTTAAATCGATGCCACCTTACCTTGCTCAACTTTTCTGGGCAAGATAGGGGGTATTCAATGGAAATCTCTAGATTTTGGTAGTATAGATAAGTTGCGCGGGTGACGCGCGCGCCCTTCAGGAATGGATCTTTTTATTTCGTCGGCTCTCGCAAAGCTGGGGGGGAGCGGCTCATCGGATAAGGTTAGAAGATCGAATGAGCGATCAATGATATTGTCTACAACGATATGAACAATACCCTCGTCGCTTCTTTGTATAATTCCGTCTATCCAAACCAGTCGCGCACCCATTACTACTTTTCGGAATTGCTCTAGCAATAACGGCCAAATAACTAAATTTGCAATTCCTGTTTCATCTTCAACCGTCATGAACACGACGCCCTTTGCACTACCAGGCTTTTGTCTGATAAGAACGATACCCGCAATTTTGACACGTTTACCATGGGCCAACTTCTTTGTTTCAGAACAGGCTACGGCGCCTTCAGTCGTATACAAGTTCCTTAAAAACATCATCGGGTGACCTTTGATGGAAAGGCCGAGTGTCTGATAATCAGCAACGATATGCTCTGACATACTAATAGCTGGAAGGAAGATGACTTTTTCTTCCTCTAGTTCCCTTGCATCTGCATGTTCAAAAAGCGGTAGAGCCTCTGCGTCGGGCAACCGTCTTATGTGCCAACCAGCCTCACGCCGATCGAGACCAATCGAGCGCATAGCGTCAGCTTCTGCTAAAAGAACAAGAGCGGCTCTAGGAACATCAGCGCGTCGCTGTATCATTTCTGGCGACGGATAAAATCCATTACGAAATGTTATGACACGATCCGCCCAATGTTCCCTGAAGCCATCAATTTGACGAAAGCCAAGACGTAGAGCAAGTTGAGTATCAGAGTTCTCTTCTAGTGTAGCATCCCACCGGCTCATATTGACGTCAGGTGTTCTAATTTCAACGTGGTGTTCGCTCGCATCTCTTACGATTTGGGCAGGGGCATAAAAGCCCATTGGTTGACTATTAAGTAACCCTGCTGCAAAGGCAGCAGGGTGATAAAACTTTAGCCAAGCGGACGCATAAACGAGCAATGCAAAAGATGCGGCATGGCTCTCCGGAAATCCATACTCGCCAAATCCTTCGATTTGTTTGAAGCAACGTTCCGCAAAATCTGCCTCGTAGCCTCGTCGAACCATTCCATCGACCATCTTTTTTTGAAAAAGACCTATAGTACCAACCCTTCTAAATGTAGCCATGGCACGCCGCAATTTATTGGCCTCGTCGGGTGTAAACTTGGCAGCCTCAATTGCTATTCGCATTGCTTGTTCTTGGAAGAGTGGAACCCCTAAGGTCTTTCCGAGAACACGTTCTAATTCGTTAGACTCTCCATGCTCAGGTGAGGGTGACGGAAAGTATATTTTCTCTTTACCTTGCCTTCGCCGTAGATAAGGATGCACCATATCGCCTTGAATTGGACCCGGTCGAACAATCGCAACTTGAATAACGAGATCATAAAAGGACTTTGGTTTCATGCGCGGCAGCATGTTCATTTGTGCACGGCTTTCAACTTGAAAGACGCCTACTGAATCCGCGCGTTGTAGCATAGCATAAACGGCAGAATCTTCTCGTGGTATTGTCGCAAGATCGTATTGTGGTCCGCCATGTTGAGCGATGAGATCGATAGTTTTTCGAATGCAGGTTAACATACCGAGTGCCAGTATATCGACCTTCATCAGACCAAGAGCAGAGATATCATCTTTGTCCCATTCGATGAAGGTGCGATCCTCCATAGCCGCATTACCCATTGGAACGGTTTCGTCGAGTCTTCCACGCGTTAATACAAATCCTCCTACATGTTGGGAGAGATGCCTTGGAAAACCTTGTATTTGCATTGCTATGCTAACTGCTTGGTGAATCATGTGGTTGGTTGGATCAAGTCCTGCCTCTTTGATGTGAGTGTTCGATAACTCGCTGCCCCAAGAGCCCCAAGCGGTATTGGCTAGAGTGGCTGTTACGTCCTCGGTTAAACCTAGCGCCTTTCCAACGTCTCTTATTGCGCTTCTCGGCCGATAACTGATGACAGTTGCAGCCAAGCCTGCCCGTTCGCGTCCATAACGTTGATAAATCCATTGGATAACTTCTTCTCGGCGCTCATGCTCGAAATCAACATCGATGTCGGGAGGCTCGAGACGCTCAGCAGAAATAAACCGCTCGAATAGTAGGTTGATCTCCGTCGGATCTACCGATGTAATACCTAAGCAAAAGCAGATAACAGAATTGGCGGCTGACCCCCTTCCTTGGCAAAGGATTTGGCGGGAGCGTGCAAAGGCTACAATATCATTAACAGTTAGAAAATAGGGCGCATAATCAAGCTCCTTGATCAAGTTGAGTTCTTTATCAATGGTCGCCTTCACCAAATCGGGAATATCGCCTTTATAGCGTCTTGCCGCTCCCTCCCATGTTAGATGAGTTAAATGAGTTTGTGCCGTTTTGCCTTTTGGGATTGGTTCATCGGGATACTCATAGCGAAGTTCGTCAAGTGTGAATTTTGCTCGGTTTAGAAAGTGAAGAGTCTCCTTTATGGCCTCTGGCATCTTACGAAATAATCTTGCCATTTCTGATGCCGATTTTAGGTGACGCTCAGCGTGGCGCTCTAATTTTTTGCCAATTTTATCGATTGTTGAATGTTCTCGAATGCAGCTCAAAACGTCCTGTATCTGTCGACGCTCATAGTTGTGATACAGCACATCGTTCATCGCAATGATCTTTGTATCGTGCCTTTTTGCCATCGATTTCAACGCGCTAATGCGGCTTAGGTCGCGGCCCTTATAGGACATTGTAGCCCCTAACCATACGGCGTTAGGGCAAATTCTTGAAAGTTTGCTTAGGGCGGTTTCAGTAATGACATCGCCTTTTTCAGATGGCATCACGATGAACAGCAAACCGCTGCAATCGATCAAAAGATCGTCAATGGTGAGGATGCAGGCGCCCTTTTCTGCTCGTCTTTTGCCGAGCGAGATCAGTTTGGATAGGCGGCCATAGGCGGCGCGATCCTCCGGATAGGCGAGGATATCAGGTGTGCCGTCCGCGAAAACGAGGCGAGCACCAATAACAAGGCGCAAACCTGACGCCCG
>CAIRGA010000064.1 GCA_903877935.1 uncultured Hyphomicrobiales bacterium | reverse complement strand
GAGCAATCTCTGCGAATGATAAGCTTGCAGCCAACCCACGGCTGATGGCTTCTCGATCCTCAAGGCTGAGGCGACTATACTGCTTCTGTGTCATGCGGAGCCCATATTAGCCCCGTTGCGTTAGATTCCTGAAACCGCCATCTAAAAATTTATCTATTTTATTTTTTATTTGATAGGTAATCGGGCGTAATAGCGACCACGGATGGCGAACGAATTTAAATCACTACTGTCTTAATTGTGCCATTTTTAAAGGGTCAATGGAGATTATGACAGGTTCATATTCGTCATGCCTATTGCCGGATGCGATTGCTCCGCGCTTTGGCATTCCAAGGTACTGCATTGTTCTGCGGTATCCCATTTTTTGCCGGACGGACGATTTTCCGGCTCTCCCCCAGTACTGAGTTCATTCATCGCGGCATCCGGTTGGATGACCGTAGTCATTTCTTTCCGCCTAGCGGGTCACATGGAGTAAAACCATGCGCCTTCCGATATCGATTATTGCGCTCTTTATCAGTCTTCCTTTTACCTCTTTTGCACCGGCTGAAGCCCAAGCTATTTCATTCACACCAACAACGCTTGATCGCTCCACGATTGGACACATTATTGATCGCCAAGCTGAAGCCTATGGTCTGCCAGCCGAACTCGTGAAGGCTATTATTACGGTCGAAAGCAGCTGGCATCGCGATGCCCGTAATGGCTCCTCGGTGGGCCTGATGCAAATCACGCCGGGCACTGCGAATGCTCTTGGGTATAAGGGAGCAACAAAGTTACTTTTTGATCCAGAGACGAATATTGCCTTTGGGGTTCGCTACCTTGCACAGGCCTACGCATTGGCGGACGGGGACCTTTGTGGAACCGTCACCCGATACCAAAGCGGTCTGACCGCGACGAGGCCCAACGCGGCCAACCGTGCCTATTGCAAGAAGATGAAGGCGTTATTGCCTTGAATGCTATTATAAATAGGCTTATCGCATCGGGTGCCAGTCGGTTGGACGGCCGCCGGTCGCAAGACGGGAGGAAAGTCCGGGCTCCATGGAGAAACGGTGCCGGTTAATGGCCGGCGGGGGCAACCCCAGGGAAAGTGCCACAGAAAGCTATACCGCCCGCCATTTCGATGGCAGGTAAGGGTGAAAAGGTGCGGTAAGAGCGCACCGCGGGGCCGGCAACGGTCGCGGCAGGGTAAACCCCACCGGGAGCAAGACCGAATAGGGATGACACGAGGGCGCAAGCCCTCAGGGCCGCTTCAGCCCCGTTGTCCGGGTTGGTTGCTAGAGGCGGCTGGCAACAGCCGCCCTAGAGGAATGGTCGTCACGCGGGGGAGCGATCTCCCGCCATACAGAACCCGGCTTACAGACCGACTGGCATTTTAACACTTTGGCGTCTGATAAGGCGCAAAATTTGCAAATTTTGTCTTAATTTCAACCAATTCTTAACCATGCTTACGCCAGGGTGATGCCATTCACCAATGCGTTTCACCTGTGCCGCGATCAGTGCTCATTATGACAAGTTTCTCTGCTTTGCGCCCGGTGCACGTCGATGATGGTCATCAGCGCCATATTCCCGTATTGCTCGATGAAGTTCTGGCCGCGCTCGATGTTTCCGATGATGAAAAGCTAATCGACGGAACATTTGGTGCAGGCGGCTATACGCGCGCCATTTTGCAGCATAATCCCGAATGTCAGGTGATGGCGATTGATCGCGATCCGGATGCGATTGCGGCGGGTGCGTCGATGGTCGCGGCGTTTAATGGTCGTTTAACGCTTGTTTCGGGTCAATTTGGTGATCTTGGAAGCTTGGCCGAAGAGAATGACTTTGTGCCGGCCGACGCTGTTGTGCTTGATATCGGCGTTTCCTCAATGCAGATTGATGATCCTGCGCGCGGCTTTTCCTTTCGTGCCGATGGGCCACTGGATATGCGGATGGCGCAAGCGGGGGAAAGTGCAGCCGATCTTGTCAATACGATGGAGGAGGGCGCGTTAGCCGATCTCATCTATCGGTATGGCGAGGAGCGCAAATCGCGCGCCGTCGCTAAGGCAATTGTGGCGGCACGTCGCACGGCACCCATTGCGACGACCAAGCAGCTCGCTGATCTGATTGCCTCGGTGGTGTATATGCCACCAGACGCTATTCATCCCGCGACGCGGACGTTCCAAGCGCTGCGGATTGCCGTGAATGATGAATTGGGTGAGTTGGAGCGCGGGCTCATTGCAGCTGAAAAGATTTTGGCGCCCGGTGGCCGGCTTGCTGTTGTGACATTCCATTCGCTTGAAGACCGCATCGTGAAACAGTTTATCGCTGATCGATCGGGCGAAACGCCGGGACCTTCCCGTCATATGCCTTCGGCGCAACCGCGTGCCAAGACCTTTATCAATTTATCCCGTAAGGCGATCATTGCCGGATTGGTCGAGACGCGGGCTAATCCACGCGCGCGATCAGCCAAGCTCCGGATTGCCGAGCGCACCCATGCAGCACCTGAGAAAACAGTGAGCCGAGGACGAGCGTAACATGCCCCGTATTTTTCATGCCCTTGCGATTTTATTGCTGATTGGATCGGCGGTTTACGTTTATAAAATTAAATATGACACAATGGCGCTGACCTCTGAAGTGGCGCGCCTTAATAAGATGATTGCGGCCGAGCAAGATAAAATTGGCTTTCTGAAAGCCGAATGGCAGGGGCTAAACCGTCCGGATCGGTTGCAAAAATTAGTGGATGCCAATCTTGATCTGGTGCCCTTGAGCACACAGCAGATTGTGCGTTGGCAAGATGTTCCCGAGCGTCCGCCAGAGACGGATATGATCGGCGATAAGCTTTCGACCTTGGGCTTGAACGATGCAGCTAATAAAACGCCTAAGTCGACCGATGGCCGCTCATCATCTGTGCCCAAGCAGTAACGATTCATGGCGCGCTCTTTCCACCCTGAGGATCCTTTGAACGGCGTGCCGCCGGGTGATATTCGTTCGCCTCAAAAAAAGAAGCGCTCTGTCTTTTCGCGGATCTTTAACGCACTTTTTAGCATGCGCCTCGATAAAAGCGGGCATCGGCTTTATTTCGCTATGGTCGCCTTTATTATCGTCTTTGGCGGCATTGGATGGAAGCTTGTCAAATTAGCCGATCAGCCAGATGAAGTAGCAGCCAAGTTTTTCCAGCCGGAGCAAATTGCAAAAGCGCGGCCTGATATTGTCGATCGCAATGGCGTGGTACTCGCCACCGATCTTAAGACCGTCTCTGTTTTTGCTGAACCGCGTCGATTAATCGATAAGGACGAAGCGGTTGAATTGATTACGGCCGTGTTGCCTGATGTTGATGCACGCGAATTACGCCAGAAATTCACGAAGAAAAAAGGCTTTGTCTGGATCAAACGGCGCGTTTCGCCGAAAGAACGTGAAGAGATCTATCGCCTCGGATTGCCGGGCATTGGCTTTGCACCTGAAAGCAAGCGCATCTATCCAAATGGACCTGCTGCGGCGCATATTTTAGGCTTTGCCGGTGTTGACAATAATGGCATTGCCGGCATGGAAAAATATATTGACGGGCAGGGACTTTCTGATCTTGCCAATGCGGGGCTTGCAGCACAGCCCGCAGATTTGACACCCGTTAAATTGACGCTCGATATTCGTGTGCAACACGCTTTGCGTGACGAGCTGATGAAAGGCATGGATAAATACAAGGCGAAGGCCGTTGGCGGCATGGTCATTGATGTCACAACGGGTGAAATTATCGCTCTTGTTTCGCTGCCTGATTTTGATCCGAATAATCCTGTCGATGCATTGGATCCGGATAAAATCAATCGCGTTGTGGTGGGTACCTATGAAATGGGCTCGACCTATAAGGCGTTGACGCTGGCGATGGCTATGGATTCGGGCAAGGCATCCATTAATTCACAGTTTGATGCACGAACAAGTCTGCGTTACGGAAAATTTGAGATTACCGATTTTCACGCGACGCATCGGATTTTGACGATCCCTGAAGTCTTCATTCATTCATCCAATATTGGTACTGCAAAAGCGGCTTTATCGGTTGGCTTGGAAGGCCATAAAGCCTTCCTAAAAAAGATGGGGCAGCTCGATCGGCTGCGCACCGAATTGCCCGAAAGTGCCGAGCCGCAAAAGCCTTTGCATTGGGGCGAGCTTGAAACGGTAACGATTGCTTATGGCCATGGGTTAGCTGTTGCGCCGCTGCAAGCGGTGATGGCGGTCTGTGCTCTTGTCAATGGTGGTAATATGATGCCGCCGACTTTTTTGCCGCGTAGCCAAGAACAGGCTGATGCCATTTCAACCCGCGTTATCAAGCCTGAAACAAGCGAAGCGATGCGCTATTTGATGCGCTTGAACGCTGCCAACAAACTCGGTACGGCAGGGAAGGCCGATATTGAAGGTTATTTCGTCGGCGGCAAAACGGGGACGGCGAATAAAAACTTCCATGGACATTACGACACCTCAAAAGTGTTCACGACCTTTATGGCTATTGCCCCGGCCGATAAGCCAAAATATTTATTCATGACCATTATGGATGAGCCACAAGCCGTGCAAGGCACGTTTGGCTTTCAGACGGCTGGTTGGAATGCCGGCCCTGTGACGGGTGCTGTGATTGAACGCGTTGCGCCATTTCTCGATATGACCAAGCGCTTTGATCCGCCCACCGCGCCGTTTCCGACCATGGTCAAGCTTGGTGCATGGGGCACCAAATGAAACTCGGCCAACTCTTTCCTACGCTTCAAATGCGTCACACTGACATCGAGATTACGGGTCTCTCGGCGGATAGTCGTGCGATACGCCCAGGCTTTGTGTTTTTTGCCCTTGCGGGTGTGAAGCAAAATGGTGCGGCGTTTATCGATGCAGCGATTGCAGCGGGGGCCAAGGCTATTGTCCATGATGGTGAGGGATCCTTATCGCTTGATCTATCGATTGAAGACATTAAAACAAAGGATGCACGGCATGCGCTTGCACTGGCGGCAGCGCGGTTTTATGCAAACCAGCCTGAGACTATTGTTGCCGTAACAGGTACCGCCGGCAAAACATCGGTTGCCGATTTCACCCGCCAGATTTTTGACCATTGCGGACGACACGCTGCAAGCTTAGGCACCATCGGCGTGGTGCGTTCTGATGCGATTACCTATGGCGCATTGACGACGCCCGATCCTGTTCAGCTTCATCAAACGCTCGACGCGTTAGCGGCTGAAGGGATTACCCATCTGGCGATGGAAGCATCTTCGCATGGGCTTGACCAATATCGGCTCGATGGTGTGCGGTTAAAAGCGGCTGCTTTTACCAATCTTGGTCATGATCATCTGGATTATCATCAGACGTTAGAGGCCTATTTAGCAGCAAAACTGCGGCTGTTTAATGCTTTATTGCCCTTAGACGGTGTCGCTGTTGTCAATCTGGATGCGCCTGAAGGCGAAGACGTTGTTCGAGCCGCTACATCGCGCGGTATTGCTTGTCTCACCGTTGGGCGTTCTGGGCAGGATTTGAAGTTGCTCTTTGTCAGCCAACTTGGTTTCGATCAACTTCTTGTTGTGGATTGGCGCGGTGAGCGGTTTGAAATAACCTTGCCACTTGCGGGTGCGTTTCAAGCAGCGAATGCTTTGGTAGCCGCCGGACTTGCATTGGCGGTGGGTGAAAAGGCTGAACTGGTTTTTGAGGCACTTCGGCATTTGCGCGGGGTAAAGGGACGGCTTGAGCGGGTGGCGCAAGTGAAAGGCGGGTTAATCCTCGTCGATTACGCGCATAAGCCTGAAGCGTTAGAGCAGGCCTTGCTTGCGCTAAGGCCGTTTGCAACGGGTAAATTGATCTGCGTTTTTGGCTGCGGTGGCGATCGCGATCGCGCGAAGCGGTCGATTATGGGCGAGATCGCCCGACGCTTGGCCGATGAAATAATTGTAACCGACGATAATCCACGCTCAGAAGACCCTGCGGCCATTCGTCAATCTATCCTTGCAGCCTGTCCCGGTGCGCGCGACATTGGCGACCGATTCGCGGCGATTAAAGCAGGTGTCGATATGTTAAAGGCGGGCGATGTGTTGTTGATCGCTGGAAAAGGCCATGAGACAGGTCAAATTATTGGAAACGTGACGTTGCCTTTTTCCGATCATGACGCGGTTCAAACCATTATTGCCGGAGGGCCGCTATGAGCGATGGGCTGTGGACGGCAGAATCGTTAAAAGCCGCAACAGGCGGAACCCTGTATGGCGCCCTTGATGCTGTGACGGGTGTCTCAATCGATACGCGAACCTTGCAACGGGGCGATTTATTTGTAGCCCTTGAGGGGGATAGCCGCGATGGCCATGAATTTATCCGCCTTGCTTTTGAAAAGGGCGCTGCCGCTGCCTTGGTTCTTCATGCGCGCGCATCAGAATTTTCCGAGGCGGGAGCTTTGGTTGCGGTGCCCAATGTATTGGATGGTTTACGCCAGTTAGGACGGGCCGCACGCGCGCGCTCTCATGCGCGAATTGTGGCGGTTACGGGCTCGGTTGGTAAAACCGGAACGAAGGAAGCGCTGCGGACAATCTTATCGGCGCAAGCTGAAACGCACGCTTCTGTCGCGTCTTATAACAACCATTTTGGTGTGCCCCTGACGTTGGCGCGAATGCCTTCAAGTGCGCATTATGGTGTGTTCGAAATCGGCATGAATCATGCCGGTGAAATTGAACCTTTAACCAAGATGGTTCAGCCGCATGTCGCTTTGATTACGACGGTTGAGGCGGTCCATCTTGAATTTTTTCCGAGCGTTGAAGCAATTGCCGACGCCAAAGCCGAAATATTTACGGGGCTTATGCCGGGTGGCGTTGCGGTCATTAATCGCGATAACCCGCATTATGAGCGCATGCGCTTGGCCGCCAAGGCTTCGGCTGCGGGACGTATCATCAGCTTTGGTACACATGCCGAGGCGGATGTCCGTTTGTTGGATATTGCGCTTCTGCCCGATGCTTCGGATGTAACGGTTGATGTCTTGGGCCGTCGTGAAACCTATCGATTGGGCAGTCCCGGACGGCATCTCGCGATGAACAGTCTTGGCATTTTAGGCGTCATCGATGCGCTTGGTGCTGATCTTCATGCGGCCCTTGCCGCGATGCGGGAAGTGACGCCGCCCTCAGGGCGTGGCGCCCGCTTGATGGTGGGTGAAGCGGGACACGAGATTTGTGTGTTAGATGAAAGCTACAATGCGAACCCTGCCGCAGTGCGGGCAGCGCTTGCGGTACTTGCTTCAACGCCGGTTGGCAAAGGCGGGCGTCGAATTGCGGTGCTTGGGGATATGCGTGAATTGGGCGAACAAAGCGCAGCGCTGCATGCAGACCTCGCGCCTGATCTTGTTACCCATCACGTTAATCAACTCTTTGCCTGTGGCCCCTTTATGGCCGCACTCTGGAAGGATACGGCACCTTCGATGCAGGGCGCCTATGCTCCGGATTCATCGGGTCTCGAGCCGCTCTTGATCGAGGCTGTCCGCCCGGGCGATGTGATCATGATTAAAGGATCACTTGGCAGTCGGATGGGACCACTTGTGACGGCGCTTAAAAATCACTTCGCTAAAGGAAATCCATAATGCTGACTTTGCTTGCCGAATATAGCGGTTTTCTTAGCGTCTTGAACGTATTCCGATATATTACCTTTCGAACCGTTGGTGCGACAGTTACTTCGCTTTTCTTCGTGTTCTTCTTCGGACCGACCATTATTGCTAGTCTTCGTGTGCGGCAGGGTAAAGGCCAGCCTATTCGGGAAGATGGCCCGGCGTCGCATCTTTTGACGAAGAAAGGCACACCCACAATGGGTGGCTTGATGATTTTATCCGGCGTGTTGGTCGCAACACTGCTCTGGTGCAACCCGCGTAATGTTTATATCTGGGTAGTATTAGGAGTTACGATCAGCTTTGGCGCGATTGGCTTTTATGATGATTATCTCAAAGTGACAAAGCAATCGCATGCGGGATTATCGGGTCGGATGCGGCTTTTAATCGAAGCGGCCATTGCTCTTATTGCCTGCTATGTGATGTCGAGCATTGGTGTTGGAAAATTATCGACATCCCTAACCGTGCCGTTTTTCAAAGACATCGTTTTTGATCTCGGCTTTTTCTTTTTGGCCTTTGGCGCTTTTATTATTGTTGCTGCCGGAAATGCAGTGAACTTAACCGATGGGCTTGATGGCTTGGCGATTGTTCCTGTTATGATTGCCGCTGCTACGTTCGGATTTATCGCGTATCTTGCGGGTAACGCCATATTTGCCAATTATTTGCAGATCCATTTTACGCCCGGAACCGGTGAACTTGCGGTCGTGTGTGGCGCGTTGATTGGCGCAGGGCTTGGCTTTTTGTGGTTTAATGCGCCACCTGCACAAATCTTTATGGGTGATACGGGCTCGCTGGCCTTGGGTGGCTTGCTTGGCACGATTGCGGTTGCCACGAAACACGAAATCGTTCTTGGCATTGTAGGCGGTCTTTTCGTCCTTGAGGCGGTGTCGGTGATCATTCAAGTCGCTTCGTTTAAATTAACGGGAAAGCGCATTTTCCTGATGGCACCAATCCATCATCATTTTGAAAAATTGGGTTGGAAAGAGCCACAGATTGTCATTCGGTTTTGGATCATCTCGGTCATTCTGGCTTTGATTGGTCTATCGACCTTGAAGCTTCGGTAATCCGATGACGCCTGTTTCAACCTTCGCCGATAAGCGTGTTGCCGTCTTTGGTTTGGGCGGATCCGGTATTGTTACCGCGCAGGCCTTGATTGAAGGTGGCGCGAAGGTCGAGGCGTGGGATGATACCGAAGCATCGAGGGTCGCGGCGGCGGCGTTGGGGATTGCGGTTGTTGATCTGTCGACTGTTGATTTTTCCTCTCTCGCAGCTCTTGTTCTTTCGCCGGGTGTTCCGCTCACCCATCCCAAACCGCATTGGACCGTTGATCGCGCCCGTGAGGCCGGAATCGAGATTATTGGCGATATCGAGCTCTATTGCCGGGAACGTTTGGCGCATTCACCTTTAGCGCCGTTTATCGCAATTACAGGAACCAATGGCAAATCCACGACAACGGCCTTGATCGCCCATTTATTGCGTGTGGCAGGTCGTGATGTTGCGTTGGGTGGTAATATTGGGACGGCGATTTTGGCGCTTGATCCACCATCGCGTGAGCGTGTGCATGTGATCGAATGTTCGAGCTATCAAATCGATTTGGCGCCATCGCTTAACCCGACGGTTGGTGTGTTGCTTAATCTGACGCCCGACCATCTCGATCGGCATGGAACCATGGCGCATTATGCTTCTGTTAAAGAGCGGCTGGTTGCGGCATCCGATACGGCAATCATCGGGGTTGATGATGAGTGGTGCCGCGAGATTGCGGATCGGTGCGAGGCAGCACGCCATACTGTTGTTCGCCTTTCGGTTGAACATGCATTGGAGACAGGTATTAATCGCCGCGGCAGTGAGATTTATTGGACGTGTCTCGGTGAGCAGCGTAGCATCACGGATCTTTCGGGCATTCCCACCCTAAGGGGTGTGCATAACGCGCAAAATGCTGCGGCTGCGATTGCGGCGGTTTCGGCTTTAGGCGTTTCAAATGAACATATTCGGCAAGGACTAAAAAGCTTTCCCGGACTTGCCCATAGGCTCGAGGTCATCGGCCATATCGGTAAAGCCGTAGCGATCAATGATTCAAAGGCAACGAACGCGGACGCAACCGAGAAGGCGCTCGCCTCCTTCAGTGACGGCATTTTTTGGATCGCAGGTGGTCGCGCCAAGGAAGGCGGCATTTTGCCCTTGAAGCCTTATTTCGAGCGGATTGAAAAGGCTTATTTGATCGGCGAGGCGGCGGATGATTTTGCTCTCACGCTCGAAGGTCAAGTGCCTTATGTGATGTGTCATACCCTTGATGCCGCGCTCCATCAGGCGACACTTGATGCGCAAGCGTCGGCTTCAGCAGAGCCATGCATTTTATTGTCGCCCGCTTGCGCTTCTTTTGATCAGTTTAAGAATTTCGAAACACGTGGCGCGCAGTTTCGGTCTCAGGTTGAAGCCATTCCGGGCTTTAAGCCCTTTGTAAAAGGATAGGCGATGAATTCGCGCCTCGATAGGAACCCGATAGCGGATTGGTGGTGGACGATCGATCGCGCGATGTTCGTGCTCATCACGCTATTGATGGTGACGGGCATTGTGCTTGGCCTTGCCGGTAGCCCGCCTGTCGCGGAGCGCCTCGGGTTGCCAACCTTTCATTTTGTGATCCGGCAGGCTGTGTTTTTAGCGCCTGCGTTTATGATCATGTTTCTGGTGAGTTTTTTGACGCCGCGTGCGGTGCGTCGAACGGCGCTTGTCGTTTTTGTCATCGGCATGGCGCTGGTGTGTGCCGCGCTTTTATTTGGTGCGGAAGTAAAAGGCGCGCGTCGTTGGATTACGATTGCGGGTATTGCGTTGCAGCCTTCGGAATTTGTGAAGCCGTCTTTCGTGATTTTGGCCGCTTGGGCTTTTTCGGAAGGCGGGCGCCGATCCGATGTGCCGGGTAATTTCTTGGGCTTTTTTATTCTGTTTGCAACCATTGTGCCCTTGGTGCTTCAACCCGATATCGGGCAAACCATGTTGATTTCGATGGTTTGGGTCAGCCTCGTGTTTCTTTCGGGTCTGCATTTGTTTTGGGTGTTTGGGCTTGGCGGGGTTGGTTTCGTAGGGCTGTTTGCGGCCTATAAATTACTGCCACACGTTGCGGATCGTATTAATCGCTTTCGCAACCCTGCGTCGGGCGACACGTTTCAAGTTGATAATGCATTGCAGAGCTTTGTCGAGGGCGGCTGGTTCGGCAAGGGTCCTGGCGAGGGCACGATCAAACGCGTCTTGCCCGACAGTCACACGGACTTCGTTTTTGCGGTTACGGCCGAGGAATTCGGCGTTATCGCATGTATCGCGCTGTTAATGGTGTTTGCCATTGTTGTTTTGCGCGGGCTTTATTTGGCTCGCCGCAGCGAAGAACCTTTTTGCCGTCTGGCCGCCGCCGGACTGGTGATTTTATTTGGTATTCAAGCCGCGATTAATATGGCGGTGAATGTGCATTTGATGCCTGCTAAGGGCATGACATTGCCGTTTATTTCCTATGGCGGATCATCGCTCATCTCGCTTGGACTTGGCATGGGCTTTTTGCTCGCGGTGACGCGTAAACGCCCGCGCGCCGATTATGTCGATCGGTTCCGTGCCGAGGAGCACGACTGAGAATGGCCCATCCTCCCCGTATACTATTGGCCGCGGGCGGAACGGGAGGGCATCTATTCCCTGCCGAGGCGTTAGCGGTTGAATTGGTCAAAAACGGCATCGAGATCCATCTCGCGACCGATGCGCGTGGTATGGCCTATGGGGGTGCGTTTCCCGCAACAGAGCGTCACGCCATCCGAGCCGCTACGCCATCGGGCAAATCGCCGCTCGCTTTGGCAAAAGCCGTTTTGGCTTTGGGTTTCGGCTTTGTGCAATCGCTTAGGTTGATCCATCGGCTGAAGCCTGATGCGGTCATAGGCTTTGGCGGATATCCCTCGGTGCCGCCTGTTTTAGCGGCGTGGGTTTTGGGCGTGCCTGCTCTTGTGCATGAACAGAATGGCGTTTTAGGGCGCGCCAATCGTTTCTTGGCGGGGCGTGTCAAAGTGATCGCGACCGGCTTTATGGATGTAAAAGCAGTGCCCGACCCGGTTCGGTTCAAGATGCGGCTTGTCGGCAATCCGGTTCGTCCAGCGGTGTTGAAGGCGGCTGAAGGCGCGTATCAGCCGATAGCGCCCAATGGCATTATTCATTTGCTTGTAACGGGCGGCAGTCAGGGCGCGCGCATTATGAGCGATGTCGTGCCCAAGGCGTTGGGGCTCTTGCCGCCGGATCTTAAATTTAGGCTTTCAATTGTGCATCAGGCGAGGGGCGATGATCTCGTGGTGGCCGAGCGGAATTATTCGGATGCGGGAATCAAAGCGGATATACGTGCGTTTTTTGATGATCTCCCGCAACGAATGGCTTATTCGCACATCGTCATTGGGCGTGCTGGTGCCTCGACGGTGGCGGAACTGGGTGTGATTGGCCGCCCGTCCATTCTCGTGCCGCTGCCGGGATCGCTGGATCAAGATCAAGCGGCAAATGCGGCAAGCCTTGCGCAGATTGGTGCCGCGATCGTGATGCGGCAAGCCGATTTTACGGCAAAGGCCTTGGCCGATCAGCTCGAATGGCTTTTTACCCATCCTTCTGAATTGACCGACTCAAGTGTCGCGGCCAAAAGCGCGGGAATTCCAGATGCTGCGGCGCGGTTGGCCTTTCTCGTCGCTGATGTTGCTGGGCTAAGTATGAAGCGGAGTAACGGGTTATGAAACTGCCAACCGAATTAGGTGCCCTTCATTTTGTTGGTATTGGCGGTATCGGCATGTCCGGCATTGCTGAAGTGCTGCATAATCTTGGCTATACCGTGCAAGGTTCGGACGCGTCTGATAGCGCGAATGTGAAGCGGCTGCGTGATAAGGGGATCGTCGTTCACATCGGGCATGCGGCCGAAAATCTGGGTGACGCTGAGGTTATTGTCGTCTCCACCGCCATCCGCCGCGATAATCCGGAATTGATGGCAGCGCGCGAGAGGCGACTTCCAGTGGTGCGCCGCGCTGAAATGCTGGCGGAACTCATGCGGCTTAAAACCTGCGTGGCGATTGCAGGAACCCATGGCAAGACAACGACGACATCGCTTGTTGCAACCTTGCTTGTGGCCGGACATTTCGACCCAACCGTGATCAATGGCGGCATTATCAATGCCTATGGCACGAATGCGCGGCTTGGTGACGGCGAATGGATGGTGGTTGAGGCCGATGAGTCCGATGGGACCTTTCTCAAGCTGCCAGCGGATGTTGCCGTTGTTACCAATATTGATCCCGAGCATCTCGATCATTTCAAAACCTTCGATGCGATTAAAGAAGCGTTTCGTGCCTTCATCGAAAATTTGCCGTTTTATGGCTTTGCCGTGATGTGTCTTGATCATCCGACGGTTCAAGAGCTGGTTGGAAAAATCGAAGATCGCCGCGTGATCACCTATGGCCAAAATCCGCAATCGGACGTGCGGCTTGGTAAAGTCGATTTGGCAGGCGGGCGCTCGAAATTCTCTGTCTCCATTCGGGATCGTAAATCGAAAACGGTAACGAAGATTGATGATCTCGTTTTACCGATGCCAGGTCATCACAATGCACTCAATGCAACGGCTGCGATTGCAGTGGCGTATCACCTTGGCATGGCGCCGGATGCGATCCGCGTGGCTCTAGAAGGCTTCGGGGGCGTTAAGCGGCGCTTTACCAAGACGGGCGAGTGGAACGGTGCTGAAATCTTTGATGACTATGGCCATCATCCGGTTGAAATTTCCGCTGTTTTGAAGGCCGCGCGTGCATCGACAATCGCGAAGGTAATTGCAGTGGTGCAGCCCCATCGCTATACGCGCCTGGCTTCGTTGTTTGATCAATTTTCGACCTGCTTTAACGATGCCGATTGTGTCATCGTTGCTGATACATATGCAGCGGGTGAAGCGCCGATTGCCGGTGCTGATCGCGATGGGCTGGTGCAAGGCATCAAGGCGCATGGTCATCGTCATGTGATTGCGCTGCAAGACGCTTCGCATTTGGCGAAGATCGTGCATGGCATTGCGGCACCGGGTGATTATGTCGTGTGCTTGGGTGCGGGAAATATCACCCAATGGGCCTATGCGCTGCCTGAAGAACTTGCAGCGCTCGACGCGGTGAAGGCATGACAGATGTGTCGACATTAACGCTCCCGCCCTTGCGTGGTCAGGTAGCGAATAATGTCTCCCTTGCGCCTTATTCATGGTTTCGCGTTGGAGGTCCCGCCGATCTTTTTTTTGCGCCGGAAGACGAAGAAGACCTTTCCCAGTTTTTGAAAGCGTTGCCGTCTGACATCCCAATTTTAGTGTTGGGCCTTGGATCTAATTTATTGGTTCGCGATGGCGGGTTTCGAGGTGCTGCCATTAAGCTCGGCAAAGGCTTTCAATCGATTTCGATGGATGACAAGCAGCTGGTAACTGCCGGTGCAGGTGCTGCCGATGTGAAGGTTGCGCGCATTGCCGCCGAAGCGGGTATTGCAGGCCTTGCTTTTCTCCGCGGGATTCCGGGCACCATTGGCGGCGCGTTGCGGATGAATGGTGGAGCGTATGGCGGCGAGACGAAAGATGTGTTTGTCTTAGCGCGTGGGCTTGATCGCTCAGGCGACCTTCATACCTTCGATCTGTCGGTAATGGGATTTTCTTATCGCCATTGTGATGTGCCGGATGACATTATTTTTACCGAAGCAGTTTTTCAAGGCCGCCAGGGTAATAGCGCCGCCATATTAGCGGAAATGAACACGATCACCGAGGCACGTTCATCGTCGCAGCCGGTCAACACGCGGACGGGAGGTTCAACCTTTCGTAACCCTCAAGGGTATAAAGCGTGGGAGCTTGTCGATCAGGCTGGGTTTCGCGGATTTAAAAAGGGCGGGGCGGAAGTCTCTCCCCTGCATACGAATTTTTTGATCGCTCACGAGGGAGCAAAAGCCTCGGATATTGAATCGCTCGGCGAAGAGATACGGAGCCGTGTGTTCGAGCAATCGGGAATTCTTCTTGAGTGGGAAATAAAGCGGGTAGGTGAGCCATGAGTGCTAAAAAGCATGTTGCTGTTTTAATGGGCGGACTTTCCTCCGAGCGGCCGGTTAGTTTCATGTCCGGCGAGCCCTGCGCGCGGGCCTTGGAGGCGGAGGGCTATCACGTCACCCGCGTTGATGTCGGTCGGGATTTGGCGGAAGTTCTCGCCTGGTTAAAGCCTGACATTGTCTTTAACGCACTGCATGGTCGCTTTGGCGAAGATGGCATTGTGCAGGGTATTTTAGAGATGCTGCGCATCCCTTACACCCATTCGGGCGTGCTGGCCTCGTCCTTAGCGATGCAGAAGGATCGCGCGAAATCGGTCATGAAGGCCGCAGGCGTGCCGGTCGCCGAAGGGATCACGGTTAGCCGGTTTGAGGCCGCCAAGCGCCATGTGATGAAGCCGCCTTATGTTGTGAAGCCAGTGAGCGAGGGGTCATCGGTCGGCGTGATCATTGTTAAGGAAGATCGCTCCCACCCGCCGCAGGAATTGGCGAGCGGGGATTGGGCGTTCGGCGAATCAGTTTTGGTTGAACGTTTCATTCCGGGACGGGAATTAACCTGTGCGGTGATGGATAATAAGCCCCTCGGAGTCATTGATATTCGCCCGGCGACAGGTGTTTTCTACGACTTTGATGCAAAATATGCCAAGGGTGGATCTATTCACGTCCTGCCGGCAGAAATTTTACCAAATATTTACCATCTTGTTCAAAAACTAGCATTAACGGCACATCAATCTCTTGGCTGTCGGGGCGTAAGCCGCATGGACTTTCGATATGACGACACGCCCGGTGGTACCGGCGAGGTTGTCTGCCTCGAGGTCAATACCCAGCCAGGGATGACGGAAACGTCGCTTGTGCCTGAGTTGGCAGCCCATGCGGGCATTAGTTTTGGCGAGTTGGTAAAATGGATGGTTCAGGACGCGACCTGCGATCGTTGAGGGCGGCAAGCCCTTACGCTCAAACTGGTTATGTCTATCGTACTGAGCCCCTGACCTCGCGTGTTTTCCGTTTTCTTTCATCTGCAAGTGCGCTGGTTGTTGGCCGCGTGCTCGCTGGCTTTTCTCTGCTTCCTAAAGGGTTTGGTTCAAGCCTCACCGTTGCTTTGTTTGTCGGAACAGCCGTGTTCGGGCTCTATCGCGGTGGTCATCTTGATGCGTTTGTGGCGACCTATGGCGAGCCACGTAGCGTCATTGCGCGGCTCTTAGGGTTTGATATTCGCTCGGTTACCATTTCCGGGCTTTCGGCGCTTGATGAAAAGGCGGTTCTTGCTGCGGCTGCTATTGGCCCAGAAGAGTCGCTTCCATTTCTCGATGCTGAAACGATTCGTTCGCGTCTTCTCGAAGTGCCGATGATCCGCGAAGTAGCCGTTCGGAAATTCTACCCTAATGCGCTTTCGATCGGGATTGTCGAAAATAAGCCCTATGCGATCTGGCAGATGAATGGCGATTTGTCGGTGATTGGCGTTGATGGTCGCGTGATTGGCCCGCTTGACGATGAAGCGTTTGCTCAATTACCGCATGTCGTCGGTGAGGGTGCCGCTTCGCATATCGGTGAATTTGTTGCGTTGATCGACTCGCAGCCTGACGTCAAGGCCTTGGTTCGCGCGGGCATTCGGGTGGGTGATCGGCGGTGGACGTTGAAGCTGAGCAATGGCTTTGATGTGTATCTTCCTGAGGAAAATGCCGAGAAGGCGCTTGGTCGATTTGCCGCGATGGTTCGTGATAATAAAATTCTAGATCGGGATATTGTGTCGGTTGATTTGCGCCAGTCGGATCGCGTTACGCTTCGTTTGACGGAAGTGGCGGCCAATACGCGCGCTGAGCTTTTAAAGGCCCGTGCAAAGGCTAAAGGAGGACCGGCATGAATTGGCGCGGTCCGAGTCTTACTCCTCGATTGAAGCCTTTGTCACCAAAGCGCGGCGCGGTTATTTCTGTGCTTGATGTCGGCACCAGCAAGATTGTTTGCCTGGTGGCTGAGTTGGTTCCTGTGTCGGGTGGTGAGGCCCTTAAAGGCCGCACCCACAAAGCGCGGGTAATCGGCATTGGTCATCAAAGAGCGCGCGGCCTTAAGGGTGGTGCGATTGTTGATCTTGAAGCGGCCGAAAATTCGATCCGCTTGGCGGTTGATGCGGCGGAACGCATGGCGCGGGTTGAAATTCAGTCTGTCATCGTGAGCATGACGGGCGGTCGATTAAAGTCTGGATCGTTTAACGCTGAAGTCACGCTTCGTGGACAAAGTGTTGTTGAGAGCGATGTTCGTCGTGTGTTCGAGGCGATGACCTTTACGGGTGCTGAGCCAGGCCGCAGCGTGTTGCATTCGTTGCCGACGGGCTTTGCAATTGACGAGACGCGTCATATTCGGGATCCGCATGGCATGATCGGTCAACGTCTAGGCGTTGATATGCATGTTTTGACCAGTGATGAATATGCGATTCGCAATCTTATGCTCGCGATCGAGCGTTGCCATATCGGTGTTGAGGCTGTTGTGGCGAGTCCTTATGCCAGTGGCCTTGCGGTGCTTGTCGATGATGAAGCCGAGATGGGCGTGGCCGTCGTCGATCTAGGCGGCGGCACAACAAGTGTTGGCGTGTTCTCAAACGGCGCGCTTGTTCATGCCGATGCTGTCGCCGTTGGTGGCAATCACATCACGATGGATATTGCACGTGGGCTATCGACCGGCATTAATCATGCCGAGCGTTTAAAAACGCTTTACGGATCAACACTTGCAAGCCCCTCGGATGATCGTGAAACGGTCGCTGTTGCGTCTGTTGACGAAGTAAATGGCGATCGTGTCAGCCATATTCCAAAATCTCAGCTTGTCCGAATCATCCGTCCTCGCGTTGAAGAAATTCTTGAATTGGTGCGGGATCGTTTGAAGGCTTCTGGTTTTGCTGAAGCGGCGGGAAGAAGAATCGTTCTAACCGGCGGTGGTGCGGAATTAACGGGACTTACGGAACTCTCCCGAATCGTGGTTTCAAAGCAAGTACGTATCGGTCGTCCGTTAGGTGTTCAGGGATTGCCCGATGCAGTGAAGGGTCCCGCCTTCTCTGTGCCGGTTGGTTTGTTGGTCTATCCGCAGGTAGCAGGTCTCGAACATTTCGAGCCACGCACGTCGGGGATCGCGCTTGGAACGGGAACCGACGGCTATTTCTCGCGGATGGGCCGTTGGTTCAAAGATAGTTTTTAAAGTTCGACAAAGCGGCGCGGCGGCCGTTTTGTCTTAGCAAGTAACGAAGGCGCGGCCGGGCGTCACAAACGAAAAGGCGAAGACAATGACCATCAATCTTTCTGCACCGGACATCCGGGAATTGAAGCCAAGAATTACCGTGTTCGGTGTGGGTGGTGCTGGTGGCAATGCCGTCAACAACATGATCGAAATCGGTCTTCAGGGCTGCGAATTCGTCGTCGGAAATACGGACGCTCAAGCGCTTACGAGCTCAAAGGCGCATCGTGTGATTCAGATGGGCATGCAGGTAACCGAAGGCTTGGGCGCAGGGTCGCAGCCTGAAGTTGGTCGTGCGGCTGCTGAAGAAGTGATCGATGAGATTCGCGATCAATTGGCTGGCGCTCACATGGTGTTTGTCACAGCCGGCATGGGCGGTGGTACCGGTACAGGCGCTGCTCCAGTGATTGCCCGCGCTGCACGCGATATGGGTATTCTCACGGTTGGTGTCGTGACAAAGCCATTCCAGTTTGAAGGTACCCGCCGCATGCGCCTTGCGGAACAGGGCATCTCGGAATTGCAAAAGGCCGTTGATACGCTGATCGTCATTCCTAACCAAAATCTCTTCCGCGTTGCCAATGAGCAGACGACGTTCGCCGACGCGTTCGCCATGGCCGATCGCGTGCTTTACTCGGGTGTCGCTTGCATCACCGATTTGATGGTCAAGGAAGGCCTGATCAATCTCGACTTCGCCGATGTCCGCGCCGTGATGCGTGAAATGGGCAAGGCGATGATGGGTACGGGCGAGGCAACCGGCGAAAAGCGTGCGATGCGCGCAGCCGAAGCCGCGATCGCCAATCCATTGCTCGATGATGTGAACATGAGCGGTGCACGTGGTCTATTGATCTCGATCACGGGTGGTTCTGATCTTACGCTTTACGAAGTCGATGAAGCTGCAACGCGTATCCGCGAAGAAGTTGATCCGGATGCGAATGTGATTTTCGGCGCAACGCGTGATGACGCGTTGGATGGTATTGTTCGTGTGTCCGTTGTCGCCACCGGCATTGATTACGCCGAAATGGTGCGTCAGCAGGAACAAGCCCAATCCAACAATCTGTCCGTTGATCCACGTATTCGCGATATGGCCGATCGTATCCGTACGGAAATCGGAACCGCCTTTGCTCGTCCGACGGCAGAAATGGCTCCGCCAGCGGCGCCTGCACCGGCTCCTTTGCCTGTTCAAGCGCCTGCTCCTGTTCAGCAAGGCTATGTGCCACGCGGTATTCAGGTTGCGCCGGATATTGCGATCCGCCCAGCGGCACCTCGTCCGGTTATGCCAACGCCGGCTCCGGCGCCTGCGCCACGGATTGAAGCTGGATATGACGAGCATGCCGTTCAACAGGGTTTTGTTCCGCCAGAATCAGAGCGTCCTCTTCGTCCTGTTCGGATGCCAAGCATTGATGAATTGCCACCGATCGCTCAACGCACGATTGATGCGAGCTTGAACGCTCGTCCTTCGGTTGCGCCTGTCCAGACGCAGAAGAAGTCCTTGATGGAGCGTTTGACGACGGCGGGTTTTGGTCGCCGCTCGGACGCGGAAGAGATGCCTCAGATGCCGCGTCAGGTTGCCGTTGAGCCGGTTCAGCAGGCTCCAATGCAGTATGCTCAACCTGAGCAGCCTCGTTATCAGCCAGCAGCCCAGCCTGCACCTGCGCCACAGGCTCGGATGTATGAAGATGACCAGATGGAAATCCCTGCCTTTTTAAGGCGCCAATCGAACTAATACGATTAAGTTTACATCGTTACACTTTTAAGTTGGCCCGGACCTAAAAAGCCCGGGCCAATTCTTTGAAAATAAAAGGTTTTTTAATATCTTTCCACAAATTATAGAATTGTAACAAACGGTAAGAAACCGTGATTTGAAGCGTAAAGGCATCAGGACTAGAAGGGTGCCATGATGTTGCAGTCCCCAAAAGGGATTTTGTTTAGGCTGAGTAAGATGGCGCGATCAAAACAATCGACTTTAGCCAATAAAGCTGAGATTTCGGGACGAGGCGTCCATTCAGACCAGCCGGTAAAGCTTGTTTTTCACCCTGCATCGGCCAATCACGGCATTCAGTTTTTGCGCAAGGGACTGGCAGGAGGCCGCGAGCGTTTGATTGCGTCGCGCCATGAAGCGGTTAGCGCTTCGGAATTATGCACGATCATCGGGGATGCGGAAAGCGGTTCGGTTTCCACCATCGAGCATTTAATGGCGGCCCTGTATGCATCGGGTATCGATAATCTTCTGGTTGAGATCGATGGACCTGAAGTGCCGATCATGGATGGCAGTTCAGCGCCCTTTATTGCCGTTTTCGACCGCGTCGGGATCGTCCGCCAGGATGCAGCGCGCCGGTTTGTCAAGATTTTGAAACCTGTTCGGGTTGAGCATGGCGAGAAGTTTTCTGAATTACTGCCGTTTGCCCGCGGTTTCCGGATGACGGTCGAGATCGATTTTAAGACCGACCTGATCGGCCGTCAGAAAAAGACGCTGGATTTGACACCTGAAAGCTTCCGCGACGAATTGCAGTTTGCGCGTACTTTCGGCTTCGTAAAAGACGTCGATATGTTGCGCCAAGCGGGCTATGCGCTCGGGGCGTCACTCGACAATACGGTAGCGATTGACGGCGATTCGATCCTGAATCCGGAAGGTCTGCGCTATCGGGATGAATTTATTCGACACAAAATGCTGGACGCGGTGGGCGATTTGGCGCTGGCCGGCTATCCGATTATCGGCCATTTTCGCTCCTTCTGTGGCGGGCACCGCATGAATGTGTCGGTTTTACACTCGCTTTTTGCGGATCGGACGGCGTTTGAGATCGTTGAAGAGCGTCCAGCGGGCGTTGCCCTTGGTGAGACGCGCCCTCGTGTTGCAGCGTTAGCGTTTGCGCCTGAGACGCATTAATTCTCAGAGTTTTTAGCGGATCCCATCTTTTTTTGACAAAAGCCTCTCAGCAGTGGCGGTTCGTTAGCGTTTAGTTTATGAAACTCAAGCAAATCTATCGGGCCGGTTCGTGCCCGGCCTATGTCGATTGCCAGAGGATTGTCCGGTTTCATGACCCCAACGCCATCACCTTCGTCTAAACTCTCCTTCCGTCTCCTCGCGCCCGTATTGGCCATGCTCGCCATCATGCCGATTGCCGCGTGCGATAGCCTGAACCCCTTCGATAAGGGGGAGGTCTATAAGCCTGAGGTGAAGCCCGATATTCCGGCTGAAAAGCTCTATAATGACGGGCTGGCAGCGCTTGACCAGCATGACTATGAAGGGTCGACGAAGGCCTTCAAAGACATCAATAAGATTTACCCTTATTCGCAATGGTCGAAGAAGGCTCTCATGATGGAGACCTATTCGCATTATCTGGCGAAGGAATTTGAAGAGGCTTCCACATCGGGTAAGCGGTTCTTGCAGCTTTATCCGGCGGATGGCGATGCAGCCTATGCCGCCTATTTGATTGCGAGCTCCTATTATGATGCGGTTCTTGACGTCTCGCGTGATCAGGAGCGCGCCGAGAAAGCCCTTGTTGCTTTCATCGAAGTCGTTCAGCGTTGGCCAAAATCCGAATATGCAGCGGATTCAAAATACAAAATTGGCGTGTTGCGCGACCAGCTGGCGGCGCGTGAAATGACCGTTGGCCGCTTCTATTTGACCAAGCGCAATTATACGGCGGCGATCAATCGCTTCCGCGTTGTTGTTTCGCAATATCAAACCACCAATCAGATCGAAGAGGCATTGGCCCGTTTGGCAGAGGCTTATTTGGCGCTTGGCATTGTGAATGAAGCCGAAACGGCAGCATCGGTGCTCGGGCATAATTTCCCCGAAAGCCAATGGTACAAGGATACATTCGCGCTTCTTCAAGCCAAAGGTGCGGCGCCGAAGGAAAACGAAGATTCTTGGATCACCAAGGCGTTTAAATCGATGAAGCTTTATCAATAAAGCTTGGGCCTAAGATGGCGGTGATTATCCAATCATGCTGACCCAACTCGCCATTCGTGACATTGTTTTGATTGATCGTCTGGACCTGTCTTTCGAGGCAGGTCTTAGCGTATTGACGGGCGAAACGGGTGCAGGAAAATCGATCCTGCTCGACGCGTTTTCGCTCGCCTTAGGCGCGCGTGGTGATGGATCGCTTGTGCGTCATGGCGAAGCGCAGGGGCAAGTTACGGCGGTATTTCAACCGTCGGCCGATCATCCTGTTCATGCCCTCTTGCGTGATTATGACATTGCGCATGAAGGGGATGTGATTTTGCGTCGCGTGCAAATGGCTGATGGCCGTACGCGTGCGCTCGTTAACGACCAGACGGTTAGCGTTCAAGCGCTTAAAGCCATCGGGTCAAGCCTTGTTGAAATTCACGGTCAGCATGATGATCGCGCTTTAGCAGACCCCGCAACGCATCGTGCTATTTTAGATTTATTCTCAGGCGCGGATAACGAGCTGCGTGCCGTGCGTGCGGCGCACACGGCGCACAAAGCGGCGCGTGATGCATTGGCTGCGCATCGGTTAAAGGTTGAGACGGCACGTAAAGAGGCTGACTTTTTACGCCATGCTGTGCAAGAACTTTCAGCACTTCATCCTGAACCGGGCGAAGAGGAATCGTTAGCCACCCGTCGGCAATTCATGATGCAGGCGGAAAAGGTTACGAGCGAAATCAATGACGCGATAGAGGCGGTTGCCGGGCAGGCTTCGCCTATCCCGACACTCTCATCCGTTCAGCGTCGTTTGGCGCGGCGAAGTGGTGAGGCTGAGGCCCTTGTGGGGCCGAGTGTTAAAGCGCTTGAAACGGCAATCAATGCGCTTGAGGAATCACGCACGGCGCTCGAAGCGGCGTTACGCGCGGCCGAGTTTGATCCGTATGAGTTGGAACGCACAGAGGAGCGTTTATTTGCACTGCGCGCCGCCGCGCGGAAATATAATGTTCCAGCCGATGAGCTTGCAGCCCTTGCCGCGCGCTACGCCGATGATGTGATGGCGATCGATGCAGGTGAGGATCGTTTGATTAAGTTAGAAGCTTCCGTGGAGGCGGCCGATCTCGCTTATCGCAAAGCAGCGCAGGCCCTATCGGTGCAACGCTATGAGGCTGCTAATGAGCTTGAAGCATCCGTAAATGCAGAGTTACCGCCGCTAAAACTCGAGCGCGCGCGCTTTATCGTTTCCATGGAACGCGATGAGAGCGCGCGTGGCCCTGAAGGGTTTGATCATGTCGAATTCTGGGTTGAAACGAATCCGGGCACGCGTCCGGGGCCGATGATGAAAGTGGCCTCAGGCGGCGAGCTTTCGCGTTTCATGTTGGCGTTGAAAGTATCGTTGGCAGATCGTGGCTCGGCACCAACCTTGGTGTTTGATGAAATTGATACGGGTGTCGGTGGCGCAGTTGCCGATGCGATTGGCCAAAGGCTTGCGCGTTTGGCGGGTAAGGTGCAAGTGCTCTCTGTCACCCATGCGCCGCAAGTGGCCGCGCGTGCCGTGACGCATTTCCTCATTGCCAAGGGTGATGCTGGCAAGACGGGCAAGATTGCGACACGCGTTGTCACGATTGATGAAGCGAATCGCCGGGAAGAAATTGCGCGTATGTTATCGGGCGCAGAAATAACCGAGGAGGCACGCGCGGCAGCATCGAGACTGATGGAAGCTGCGCGATGAGCAAGCCACCCGTCGAGCAGCTCTCGCCGATTGAAGCACGCATTGAATGGCAGTCTCTCACCGATGAGATTGCCGCGCATGATGTTAGCTACCATCAAAAAGATGCGCCGACCATTTCTGACGCCGAATATGATGCGTTGCGTCGTCGATATGATGCGCTATTGGGTGCCTTTCCGGAGTTACAAAAGGAACGAACGGATCTTGCCCGCGTGGGTGCAAAGCCTGCAGAAAAATTTTCGAAGGTTCGCCATGCCGTACCCATGCTTTCTTTGGCGAATACATTTTCAGATGATGAAGTGGGTGAGTTTGTCGAACGCGTCCGACGTTTTTTGGACTGGCCGGATCAGAAAGAAATAGCCTTTACGGCGGAGCCTAAAATCGACGGCTTGTCGTGCTCCCTTCGCTATGAAAACGGCGTCTTAAAGGTCGCCGCTACGCGTGGTGATGGTGAAGAGGGTGAAGATGTAACCGCCAATGTGCGAACCATTCGTTCGATCCCGCAGCATCTAAATGGCGATGTTCCGGCAGTTATCGAAATTCGTGGCGAAATCTATATGGCGACGGATGATTTCATTGCGCTGAATGGGCGGCAAGAGGCTGATGGAAAGCCACCTTTTGCAAATCCTCGCAATGCGGCTGCGGGCTCCTTAAGGCAACTTGATTCATCGGTTACAGCCTCCCGTCGTTTAATGTTTTTTGCTTATGCGTGGGGCTTGATTGAAGGCGCTATGCCATCCGACACCCAAAGCGGAATGGTAAACGCTTTTGCCCAGATGGGCCTGCCGACCAATCCGCTGACGAAACGCTGTGCATCGGTTGAAGAAATGGTGGCGCATTATCGACGGATTGAAGAAAAGCGTGCGACGCTTGGCTACGATATTGATGGTGTTGTGTACAAGGTTGACGACCTTGTGTTGCAGCAACGGCTCGGCTTTATCGCGCGCTCGCCGCGTTGGGCGACCGCTCGCAAATTTCCTGCCGAACAGGCACGCACCCTTTTATTGGATATCGATATTCAGGTTGGTCGTACAGGCGCGTTAACGCCCGTTGCGAAACTCCAACCCATCAATGTTGGCGGCGTTGTTGTATCGAATGCGACCTTGCACAATGAAGACGAGATTGCGCGCAAAGATGTGCGTATCGGCGATACGGTTATCGTGCAACGCGCGGGCGATGTTATTCCGCAAATTGTTTCGGCCGTTATTGAGAAACGTCCTTCTGATGCAAAGCCCTATGCATTTCCTCATCAATGCCCTGCATGTGGCAGCCATGCGGTGCGCGAGATTGATCCAAAAACAGGTGAGCCTGAAGCGGTGCGTCGATGCACGGCAGGTTTGATTTGTCCGGCGCAAGCAACCGAGCGCTTAAAGCATTTTGCATCGCGCAATGCCTTCGATATCGAAGGGTTAGGCGATAAGCAGATCGAGGGTTTTTATGCCGATGGTTTGATAACAAGGCCGCGTGATATTTTCACCTTGGAAGAGCGCGATGGACGCTCTTTGAAAAAGCTAAAAGACCGCGAAGGCTATGGTGCCTTATCCGTCACCAAATTATTCGATGCAATTCAGCAAAGAAAAAATGTTGCGCTTAACCGCTTTATCTTTGCACTCGGCATTCGCCATGTGGGCGAGACAACAGCCAAGCAATTGGCACGGCATTTTGGATCGATTGAACAGTTGCAAACGGTTGCCATCAAAGCGGGTCATGATGGCGAGGCTGCGAAAGCTGAACTGACAGATATTGATGGAATAGGGCCGATTGTTGCAGGCTCGATCGTTGATTTCTTTGGTGAGGCGCATAATCTCGAAGAGCTTCACGCGTTGATGCAATACGTCACGCCTGAGCCTATGGAGGCGGTGGCGTCGGCGAGCCCCGTATCTGGCAAGACGATTGTCTTTACAGGTTCGCTCGAGCGCATGACGCGCGATGAGGCCAAGGCCATGGCCGAGCGCTTGGGGGCAAAAGTGTCGGGATCGGTCTCGAAAAAGACGGATCTTGTGGTGGCAGGCCCCGGCGCGGGATCAAAGCTCGAAGATGCCCGCAAACATGGCGTTGAGGTGATTACCGAGGATGAGTGGTTTGTGCGGGTGGGCGGGTGATACAACGATTGGTGGGATATCCCACTTTTGGTTTTTCCCACATCGTATGGTAGGGTAATTTAACAATCGGATGAACGGTTATGACCTTACATACCAAGCGTAGACAGCCGAATGCTGCAAAAATCCTGCATCCAGATGCTAAGGGACGAATTACGCTTGGCGCGATCGCCAAAGGAATAAGCTCTTATCGTATGACGAAGGATGAGCAGGGCAGGCTGGTGCTTGAGCCTTTTGTGGAGATTCCGGAGCGCGAGCGGTGGCTTTATAATAATCCTGAGGCTCTGGCTGCTGTAAAACAGGGAATTGCGGATTCTGAAGCCGGAAGAGTTTCCTATCGAGGTAGTTTTTTACACTCTCTTGATGATGAAAATGATTAGAAATGCCGCGTCTTGTCTTCTCGGACATTGCAAATATCCAAATGGACGAAATCGAGAGTAACCCGTCCCATTATAAGCGATTAAAAGCGGTACAAAAGGGCCTAACGGAATTGATGTTTTCGAAGCCTATGCCGAAAATCGAACACCGGGAGCATATCGTATTTTTTGGCATTATGGCCCGGGACGCGACACGATTACGATTATCGCTATTACCCCACATCCCTAATTTAATTTTCAAACTTCCCGCGTCGCATGCTCCAACCACTTCACTGTTTCTGCATCGAGATGCGGCGTTAGCAGCGCCCGCGTCTTGGCATGATAAGCGTTGAGCCATGCGCGCTCATCATCGGTAAGCAAAGCCGGATCAACCAAGTTCAAATCAATTGGCACAAAGCTTAGCGTTTCAAAGCCCAGCATTTCACGCTCTGCGCCTACAATATCGCGCTTTTCGACGAGGATGAGATTTTCAATGCGAATGCCCCAATGACCTGCTTTATAAAAGCCAGGTTCATTGGAAAGCATCATCCCGACTTCAAGCGGTACAACACCGGTTTTAGCGATGCGTTGTGGCCCTTCATGGACGGAGAGATACGAGCCGATGCCGTGGCCGGTGCCGTGGTCAAAATCAAGACCTGCTTCCCATAAAGGTCGACGTGCAAAGCTATCAATTTGGGCGCCAGAGACGCCTTTCGGAAAGACGGCGGTGTCAATCGCAATGTGGCCTTTGAGAACACGGGTGAAGCGGTCTTTCATTTCCGCCGTTGCGGGGCCAACTACCATGGTGCGGGTAATATCGGTTGTGCCGTCTTCATACTGGCCGCCGGAATCGATGAGGAAAATGCCCTTCTCGATGCGGCGATTGGATGCGGTCGAAACCTTGTAATGCGGGATAGCGGCATTAGGGCCAGCACCTGCGATGGACGGGAAAGAAACATCTTTCAACACGCCGGTTTCGCGGCGGAAATTTTCGAGTGCAACCGTTGCATCGATCTCGGTTAGTTTTTCATGAATGGCTTCACGATCAAACCATGCAAGAAAGCGCGTCATCGCCGCGCCATCGCGAATATGGGCTGCACGGGAGCCTGCGATTTCGGCGTTGTTTTTAACGGCCTTCATCAATGCGATGAAATCGGTTCCGACTTCTGTCGTGCCGCCATTTGTCTCAATCAATTGCACCAAGCGGTTAGAGGCGGATGCGGCGTCGAATTTAACTTTTGCCGCTTTTTGTCCCAAGGCTTGCAAAGCGCGATCAAGAGCCATCGGTTCGGCAATTTCTGCAAGGTCGCTCACGGCAGCGCGCACCGTATTCGAGAATTTTCGGCCGTCCATGAAGAGCTGCGCTTTGCCTTCGCGCGGAACAATAGCAAAGCCAAGGGGAAGGGGTGTATGGCCGACATCTCCGCCGCGAATATTGAACGCCCAAGCAACGGCATGCGCATCGGTGATAACAACGGCATCGGCATTTTGCGCGGCGAGTTTTGCTTGAATGCGTTTGAGCTTTTCTGTCGCATCTTCACCGGCATAAGCGG
>CAIRGA010000063.1 GCA_903877935.1 uncultured Hyphomicrobiales bacterium | reverse complement strand
TCACATATTCTATACGACGCTTTTCTTGCTTTCGATGATCTGAGCTCGGCGTCGTCGCGGTACCGTTATCCCGTCGGATCAGGCGGTTTAGCCGATATACCGCCTGAGGCTGATTTTTTGAACCGGATTGCTGAAATCGAGATTTTACAATCCAAAGTCACCCGCTTTCTCGAAGAGCGAAATTTGTTTGCTAAGGACTAAGTGCATGCTTGAAATCCGCAATCTCCACGTCGCTATTGAAGATGGATCGAAGAAGATCCTCAACGGTCTCGACCTTACCATCCACAATGGCGAAGTGGCCGCGATTATGGGCCCCAATGGTTCGGGCAAATCGACGCTTTCCTATGTCATGGCGGGTAAGCCGGATTATGAAATTCTGGACGGCGAAATTCTGCTCGACGGTCAAAACCTGCTCGAGATGGAACCCGATGCCCGCGCTGCGGCCGGTGTGTTTTTGGCATTCCAATATCCGCTCGAAATTCCGGGCGTTGCCACTATGACCTTTCTGAAAGCTGCCATGAATGCGCAATCGCGCGCACGCGGCGAAGGCGAGTTGAAGACGCCCGATTTCATGCGCCGCGTGAAGGTGGGTGCGGAGAAGCTCGGCATCCCGCAGGAGATGCTGCGTCGTGGCCTGAATGTCGGCTTTTCGGGTGGCGAAAAGAAGCGCATGGAAATTTTGCAGATGGCGCTCTTGGAGCCTTCCATCGGCATTCTGGATGAAACCGATTCAGGGCTTGATATCGACGCATTGAAAATCGTTTCCGAAGGCGTCAATGCACTGCGCTCGGCGGATCGTTCTTTCCTCGTCATCACCCATTATCAGCGTCTGTTGAACTATATTGTGCCCGACACCGTTCACGTGATGTCGAAGGGTCGCATTGTGAAAACAGGCGGCAAGGAATTGGCGCTTGAGTTGGAGGCGAATGGCTATGCCGATTACGTCTCCGACGTGGCGGCGTGAGGATCATCTGATGGCCAGTGTAACGCCGCTTAAGACGTCAGCTGAATTGGCGATCATCGCCCAAGGTGCGGGATTGTCTGCCGCACGCCAGCCTGCCTTCGCACGCTTTACGGATGCGGGTCTGCCCCATCGACGCGTGGAGGCCTATCACTACACCGATTTGCGTTCGCTTTTGAAGGACGCGCCACCGCTTGCCCAAGCGGGCGGCACTGCGCCAAGCGACGCGGTTTTTGGTGAGCTTGAGGCGCTTCTCATCACGGTGGTTGATGGTCGCCCCGTTAGTGATCTCAGCTCTGATCTTGCGGGCGTAACGATTCGCCTTCAGAGCGATGCACCCGATGACGGTTTGGCGGCAGATAGCGTGTTCCCCGAGAGTGGCGACCCTGTCGTTGCTTTGAACGCTGCGTTCGTTGATCAGACCTTGCATATCGCCGTTGCAGCGGGCGCGGTTGTAGCCAAGCCGATCCACCTTCGCTTTGTCACGACGGCGGCAGTCTCTGCTCATGCGCGGGTCGTGGTGTCTGTTGCCGATGGTGCAAAAGCTACCGTGATTGAAACGCATGAGGGCGTTGCCGGATCGCTCGCCAATGGTGTTGTCGAGTTTGTGGTTGGCAATGATGCGCAGCTTGATCACATGCGCATCAATCTCGTCGATCACGGCGCAACCTTGCTCACGACATTGGGTGGCCGTATGGGCGCGCGCAGCGTCGTCACAAGCGGCAATTTTGTGACCGGCTCGGCGCTTTCCCGCCATCAGGTGTTTTTGCGGTTCGAGGGTGAAGGCTCAACGGCGACGATTTCGGGCGCATCGCTGCTCAAAGACCGGCAGCATGTCGATACGACTTTGGTGGTCGATCATGCCGTTCCCGAATGCGTCAGTCGCGAGCATTTCGCGCATGTGCTGGATGGCGAGGCGACGGGCGTTTTTCAAGGCAAAATCATTGTACGGCCGCATGCGCAGAAAACCGATGGCAAGATGATGAGCCGCGCCGTTTTGTTGCACGATGGCGCGACGATGAACAACAAGCCCGAGCTTGAGATTTTTGCCGATGACGTGCAATGCGGCCACGGCGCCACCGTTGGTGCGTTGGATGATGATCTCTTGTTCTATCTTCGCGCACGCGGCCTGCCAAAGGCTGAAGCGGAAGCGTTGATGCTACAGGCGTTTGTGGGCGAAGCGTTGGAGATGATCCCGCATGAAGGCGTCCGCGAAACGCTTGAAGCCATGACCGAAACTTGGCTGAAAGCGCGCGGCTGAAGGATAATATGACCATGACAAGCGCCACGCCTTTCGATGTCGAAAAGATCAGAGCGGATTTCCCGATTCTGTCGAAGACCGTCTATGGCAAACCGCTG
>CAIRGA010000062.1 GCA_903877935.1 uncultured Hyphomicrobiales bacterium | reverse complement strand
GACAAAGACGAAAAAGCAGGCTTCTTCCAAGTATTCAAAAGAAGTTACTTGAGCAGTTTGTAGCTGGTGTTTCGGCACGAACGGCTGCTGAACTGGCGGGCGTTAATCGGAACACGGCGATCCTCTTTTTCCACAAACTGCGTGAAATTATCGCTGAGAAAATGGCGGCAGAGGCTCCCTTTCTCGCCGGTGAGATTGAAGTTGATGAGAGCTATTTCGGCGGCGTTCGAAAGGGCAAGCGAGGGAGAGGTGCAGCCGGTAAAGTGCCAGTCTTCGGTCTCCTCAAGCGTGGTGGCAGGGTCTATGCGATGATGATCGAGGACGCTAAAGCCCAGACTTTAATGGGAATTATTCGAGACCGCATCCAACCTGACAGCATCGTTTATACCGATAGCTTCAGATCCTACGATGTGTTGGATGTCTCGGAGTTCCACCACGTCCGGATCAATCATTCGGAAACATTCGTCGAAGAAAAAAGCCATATAAACGGCATAGAGAACTTTTGGAACCAGGCTAAGCGACATATGCGCCGCTATAACGGTATACCGAAGGTCCACTTCCATCTGTTTCTAAAAGAGTGCGAATGGCGGTTCAATCATCGACCAGCTAGCAACCTCTTGAAGACGCTCGCCGAGTGGGTCAAAGTATGAATACTTCAACCTTAGCTATGTCAGCCCCTAATTTTATTAGCTTACTGCAGTCTGACGTAATCCCAAATAATTCATTGGGAAAAAAATTGGAATCAAGCTGACTTTGCAAGATGTATACGGGCTAATAGTTCTGAGAAAGCCAGAGCCGCAACAGATACCAATACAGAAAGTACAGCGAGCCTCAACGCCGGTAGATCGCCTCCGGGGCTTTGAATATAGCCGTAAATTGCAGACGGTAATGTTTGGGTTTCGCCAGGGATATTGGAAACAAAGGTGATGGTCGCTCCAAATTCGCCAAGTCCTTTAGCAAATCCTAAGATAGTTCCAACTAAAAGGCCTCGATAGGACAGTGGCAGCGTTATCGAGAAAAAGACCATTATACTGTTTGCACCTAAAGTCCTCGCTGCATCCTCTATTTGGGAATCCACGGATTCGATTGACAGCCTTATGGCCCTTACCATTAGCGGAAGGGCCATAATGGCAGACGCAAGAGCAGCCCCCGTCCATCGAAATGCCAAGCTTACACCAAAGTATTTTGATAAAATTTCACCAATTGGGCCGTTATTACCAAACAACAATAATAGAAAATATCCTGTCACAACTGGAGGTAAAACCAAAGGCAAATGAATTAAAATATTTATAATATCGCGACCGAAAAATTTACCCCGAGCTAAAATAAAGGCAAAGAATATTGCAAACGGAAGCTCAGCCAATACGGCTGTAAGCGCAATTTTTATACTCAACTGGAGCGCTGAAATCTCAGCAGGAGAAAGAAACTCGGGCACGATTTATGCAATTGCCTTGTTTATAGGTTAATTAATAGCCAATTCTCATGACTATAATCCTTAAAACTTTAGTGCTCCTAAAAAGAATTGTCTATTGGTCGATTAATTGAGGTGCAGGATCATGTTTTTTTGTCCTGCACCTGAACCGTCAGTTTAAATCAGGCTGCCAAGCAACGTGACACGCTTTGTGGTTCGAGTACGGAACCCTCTAGACCTGTAGCACGACGAATATTGGCTAAGGCCGCATCGCTAACTTCAAAAAGACCAGCATAAGTCATGAATGCACCAATTCGCTGAGGTTTACCGATAATAGTTGCGGGGCTACCGGAGGCCCGCATAATGCGCACCATTCGCGCGTCAAATACTGAAACAACGTCAGTCAAACCGGCGATTAACCCGACTTCACAAATTCCAGCAATTAATTCTGCCGTTACTTGACTAATAAGTTGGCCAGGTAAGGGCGTTTCTGCTCCGGGTTCCATGGAAAAGCGCGAGCTTTCCCAAATCGAAGCACTTTCAACAAATTCATCCTCGGGCAGCAACGAAGGGAATACGTCCCGAAGCATGTTCGGTCCAGTTGTCGGCAATAACCTTGCTGACCCTCTTATTCTGCCAGATTCTTCATCAAGTGACAGTAAATATAATGGGTTAAGCTCGTCGAACCTATCTTTCTCTTGTCCTCTCTCGACTTTGACCTCCCATTGGAGGCGGTCATGAAAAACAGCCGCCCGAATTCTATGCATTGAATTCATATAATACGAATATTGGTCTCTTTCCGATCCATTGACTAAGAAAATCATTTTTACCTCCTGTTGATTACCAGGATTAAAAAATAATTTATAAATTACCTAAAGATATCCGTCACAAACGACGGGTTTAATTAGTAACGAATCGGCTTACCTTGGGGGTTTTATCAGATTGTAATAAATTGCCTTTGCAACTGCGTGGGTAACATTTGTACAATTTAGCTTGTGCATAATATTGTAAATATGAAATCTTACGCCTCGCTTAGAAATTCCAAGAATTAGTGCAGACTCTTCTCCTGTTTTTCCACACGCTGTCCAATATAAAACTTCATTTTCTCGATGGGATAGTTTGAATTTGGGTTGGATTACATTATTCGATATTAATACCGATTGATGAAAGTGCACCGCGAGGACTTGAAAATCTCTCATGAACTGGCGTTTAAATTGAAACCAATCGTTATCTTTTGCATTCGCTGTTATACTGAATATCGCGGAATCTCCAGTTCGGCCTCTAACTGGAATTGAAATTCCATTTCGGCCAACCCCGGCGTCTTTTGCCTCGTTGAAAAAACGACGAACTTTCTGATTGCTAATATCAAAAGACTGCCAATCGATTGGAAGTATTGATTTCTGGACGGCCTGTAATACTGGATCGATCTCGAGATAAGACTTTTCACGATATTGATTTATCCATTCCTCACTATAAGTTACCGAAGCATAAGGTTCTGCCTGAGTTAATGTCCCCATGTTATAGCCAATATAGGCAGCATTCTTTAAAGAATATTTTTCCTTCATTTCATTGAGGGCGCTGTTAATTTCATTATTTTTTCTAATTGTATCGACACGATCGATCATCGTTAAAAGTGCGTCTTCTTCTAAATTTGTGTTTAGGCGTTTAATGTACATTTCCTTCCTCCAATTCTGGTTCCTGAAAAATCGCGACAATGTCCGATTGATATAAAAATAGGAAACTGACGTAAGGGAATTATCCACACAATTCCGTAAATGGCAAATATGGAGAATTATAAAAATACTTTGCTAAAATAGCGTCGAAAATTTATTCATTTAAATAAAAAATTGAAACTTTTTCAGTATTAAATTCTTAATAAAAAGTATATAATGAAGTATTAAATTTCAATATTGTAGCCAAATTCAGATGCTGATGTAATCAACCAATTGAGCAGTGAGTAACCAAATGCACGAAACACTGAAATATAAAAAGTTAGCCCATCCTCGGACTGCCATATAGTCATGCCTAATTGGGCAGCAAAAGTTGAAACCGCGCGGTCGGGTGTAAATTTACGAGGGTGCAAGTCAATTGAAACTCCTTTAGCTAAAGTGTCGCGAACCTTTGGCCCAGAAATTTTAATAATTGCTCTTGCATCAGACAAATCAACGATTGCGCCTAAATTGCCAACAATTGGTTCGATAATTGATAAAAAATTCGAAATCGGATTGTCGAAAGAGTAAATTAACCATTGACCTGGTGCAATATTAATCAAATTAATTTGACTAGACCTACTTATTTTACCGTATTTGGGCAGTGTAATGCCATATTCGGAAAATATTACATCTGATAATTCTTCATAATTATTTTTAAAAGCAGTCAAACTTAAAAACAAAAATTTCCGTTCTTCTTTTATAGTCACGCCAGCATTATCAATTTCTTTATCATGACGACGGTTTACTAAAAATGGATCTAACGCCGATGTTGGGTCTAAAACAAAATTAGCCACGTAAACGCTCTCCATTTATATCCACAAATATCGGATCGCAAATCTCAACTAATACATCCGTTTTTCGCATAAAATCGACGGCTCGTATTGTCCCACCTAAACGTTCTCTACCATTTTTTAGTAGCCCTAGGCCTATCCAACAATTCAATGTTGGTGAATATGTCGTTGATGTCATATGGCCTAAATCATTATCGAGTGAGGGGTTAGAGCCAATATCAAGAAAATGTGCCCCGGCAGAAAGGTTTGATTTTCCACTTATTGATTTTAGTCCAACTAAAATTGGCCTATTTTTCTCTAGCAAAGCGGGGCGTTCCGACAAATGCTTGCCAATACAGTCCTTCTTTTGAGAGACCATCTTATTTAAACCCAAATCGCGAGGAGTTGTTTGCCCATTCAGTTCTCCGCCGGCGACATGTCCCTTTTCGATACGCATCGTAGTTAGGGCTTCTAGTCCATAAGGAATTAAGCCATATTTTTTACCAACGTCCATAAGGGCGCGGATTAGTGCGTCTCCATAGCGATTTGGGACGCCAATTTCATAGGCTAACTCGCCAGAAAACGAAATCCGAAATAGACGGGCCGGGATATTTCCGCAAATCGTTATAGATTTGCATGCCATATATGAAAAACTGTCGTTTGAGATGTCTATATTGGGATCAATTAGCGTTTCGAGAACGGCTCGCGCATTCGGCCCAGCAATTGAATATTGTGCCCATTGTTCCGTTACTGACGTAAATGCGATATTTAATTCTGGCCATAATACTTGATGACAAAATTCGAGATGGGCCATTACCTTAGCTGCACCTGCCGTCGTCGTTGTCATGAGGAAATGCTTTTCGCCAAGACGAGCTGTCGTGCCATCATCGAAGACGAAGCCGTCTTCGCGGAGCATTAGACCGTAGCGCACGCGTCCTATCGGTAACGTCGAAAAGGTGCCAGTATATATCCGATCAAGAAAAACTGCCGCATCTTCGCCCTGTATATCTATTTTTCCTAATGTTGAGACATCACATACTCCAGCAGCTTCGCGTGTGCCTTTTACTTCTCTAATCATCGCATCGAGCCAGTTTTCTCCCGAATATTTAGGAAAATATTGTGCTCGCATCCAAAGCCCGGTCTCAACGAAAACGGCACCACGCTCACTAGCCCATTTATGAGATGGGGTTAGCCTTGTTGGCCGAAATTCATGATGTTTGTGATGTCCTGCGAGGGCGCCTAGCGTGACAGGAGTATATGGAGGACGGAATATAGTAGTTCCTACTTCTGAAATCGTCCTGTTTGAGACTTCACCAAGAATTGCGAGCCCCGCGACATTAGCGGTTTTTCCTTGATCTGTGGCCATGCCTAGCGTTGTGTAACGCTTCATATGTTCTACGGACTTGAAGCCTTCTCTGTTAGCTAATTCAATATCAAGGTCGGTTACGTCGTGCTGAAAGTCCACGAATCGTTTTCCTTTGCTCGCCTTAATTCGCCAAATCGGTCGATGATCGAAAATTTCGGGTTCCGCAGAAGGAGTTTCAAACTGTTTTGGATCAAATCCTGCTAGCTCTGCTGCTTCATTTCCAGTACGAATTCCATCATATAGGGCTTCTTGCAGGCTAAATCGACCTTGCGCCGCACCCGCAACCGCTAGGCCTGACGGGAGTTTTCCAGGAAGGAACGCATTTTTGTTTTCATCCCAGACTGGTCGGCTACCCAGGTGGCAGGTCAGATGCAAGGAAGGGTTCCAACCATTTGAAATTGAAACAAGATCGCACTCAACTTCCCGTGTTTTCCCATTTTTATCGATAATTTGAACCGCTTGCACCCGCTTTCCGCCGAGCGCATGTTGGATCATATCGCCATTTCTTGTGTCTACAATGGCATCGACCTGTACTCCATTTTTTTTCAACGTTTCAACTGTGCTAAGACCATCATTCGAGCTTGTAACCACGACGCCGCGTTTGCCGGGTATGGCGGCATATTGGTTAACGTAGGTTCTAACTGCCGATCCAAGCATGATTCCTGGGCGGTCATTGTCGCCAAACACCATTGTCCGCTCTATGGCGCCGCTACACAGGATAGCGCGCTTCGTTATGATACGATAGCTGCGCTGTCGAGGGCTAAATTCGCGGGGAATGGCCATATGATCGCTTACGCGTTCTATTGCACCATAGACCCCATGATCATAAATTCCGAATACTGTCGTACGACGCAAAATTCGAATATTGGCCAGATTTTCTAGCTCTAAAGTGCTGTCCCTAACCCAATCGAGGGCTGGCTTGTCATTGATATACTCTTTATCTGATAACAGCCGCCCACCGAGCCGTGGGCCTTCGTCACACAGTATAACCTGGGCTCCTGCGCGACCTGCAGCTAGCGCCGCCGAAATTCCTGCTGGACCCGCGCCAATGACAAGTACGTCGCAATGGGCAAAAGATTTCTCATAATGGTCCGGATCGAAGCCTTCAGGAGGCTTGCCTAATCCCGCGGCCCTGCGAATTGCAGGTTCATATATTTTTTCCCAAAACGACGCGGGCCACATGAATGTTTTATAATAAAATCCCGCTGTTAGAAGTGGTGCCATCAGGGAATTGATCGACAAGACGTCGATATCTAGGGATGGCCAACGGTTTTGGCTGTTCGCCGCCAAACCATCAAAGAGCTCAATCGTTGTAGCCCGTGTATTTGGTTCGAGTCGGTTGCCGCTTCGGAGTTCAACGAGCGCATTGGGCTCCTCGGAACCGGCCGTCAATACGCCGCGTGGTCGGTGATATTTGAACGAGCGACCAAAAAGAGACACACCATTAGCGATCAATGCTGATGCAAGTGTATCACCTTCAAATCCCTCAAATTCTTTGCCGTCAAAAGAAAATTTTAACCGTTTGGATCTGTTAATCAGACCACCTTCCGCCAGCCGATTGATTTGGCTCATTTGGTTAGTTCTTTCAAAGTATCCGACGCAAATTCAGACGAAAATATTTCGTGGGTTAGAGTATTACGTTGAACTACGATCCACGACCGGCAACCATAGGTATGGAGCCAAAGCTCACTCGTTGTCCCGGCCGTATTTTTTCTAATGTGAACGTAGTCATGAAATTGCTTCTGTGCATCGGACGCTTCCGGGTCGGGTCGTTTTAATCCAGCTTCCCCTAGAAAACTGTATTCTTGCAAATCTCGTTCACCGCAGAAAGGACATGGTATTCTCATAATTTTATCCTAAAAAGGCATACTAATGAAGGTTAGGCTGGGCGCCCGTGCCTGCTTCATCGATGACGTGGCCTGTTTCAAACCGGTTTAACCGCAATGCTTTTGCGGCGGGATGAAGTTCATCTTTTGCCAATAAATGCGCAAAACAAAAGCCAGATCCAGGTGTTGCTTTAAACCCGCCGTAACACCAGCCACAGTTCAAATATAAACCCTCGATAGTAGTTTTATCGATAATTGGCGATCCATCCATCGACATATCCATAATCCCGCCCCAATGGCGCAATAGCCTTACCCTGCTAATTCCAGGCATAATTGCCATCGCTTCTTCGATCGTGTCTTCAACGGCGGGGAGGTTGCCGCGGGCGGCGTAGGAGGTGTAATAGTCGAGTGAGGCACCAAACACCAAGCCGCCTTTATCGGATTGGCTAATGTAAAAATGGCCTGCTCCGAAAGTAATGACGCACGGAATTAAAGGTTTAATCGCCTCGCTAACGAAGGCTTGCAGGACGTAGGATTCGATGGGTAGCCGCAGCCCTGCAGTTTCCGCAACACGGGTGGTATTTCCCGCCGCGACAATGCCTATTTTTTTGGCTTTGATGAACCCTCGGTTTGTTTCAACCCCCACAACCTTGCCATTTTCGACCCGGATTTGTTTGGCTTCGGTATTTTGAAGAATATCAACGCCACGGGAGTCGGCGCCGCGTGCAAATCCCCAAGCCACGGCATCATGACGGGCAGTTCCACCACGGCGCTGTAAAAGTCCGCCTTGGATCGGAAAGCGGCCATTTTCAAAATCGAGGAATGGTACCATTTCGCGGACTTGATCGCGGTTTAATAATTCACCGTCGACGCCATGCATCGCCATCGCATTGCCGCGACGCGCATATTCGTCGCGTTGGCCATCTGAATGGTACAGGTTCAAGACGCCGCGCTGGCTCATCATCACGTTGTAATTTAAGTCTTGCTCAAGGCCTTCCCAGAGTTTGAGCGACAATTCGTAAAAGGGAATATTGCCCGGTTCTTGATAATTCGACCGCACAATGGTGGTATTTCTGCCAACGGACCCGCCCCCAATATAGCCTTTTTCTAAAACTGCGATATTTTTTAGCCCATGTTCTTTGGCCAGGTAGTATGCGGTTGCGAGCCCGTGGCCGCCGCCGCCGATCAGTATGATGTCATATTCATCCTTCGGCTCAGGATCCCGCCAAGCCGGTGTCCAATCTTTCTGGCCGCGTATGGCCTGATGGATAAGGCTAAAAACTGAATATTTCATCCAAATAGGCCCTTGCCTGAATTTTGTTCGATTCTAATCGATTATTAAACCCTATTGTGCGGGCATTTTGATCCTCGCCACAAGCGATAAATGACGCTCTGAATTGTGAGAAGCCATCGATTTTTGGCGGGGAGGTATCGATTTTCCGCAAAATTATAAGTTCAGCTTATCGTTTGTACAGTTCGGTGTTGCATTTATTGCGCTGCTGTTTAGAAGGATTCCAAACAGTAATCCTTTAGGAGTGCCATCCCATGGCCCAGCTTGCTCTGTCCGAACTTACCGAACGCGATATTCTGACGCTTGCGATCTCCAATGAAGAGGAAGATTCTAGGATTTATCAGAGTTTTGCGGACGAAGTGCGTGACGTCTACCCTCATTCCGCCGCGGTCTTTGACGAGATGGCACAAGACGAGCGTGGGCATCGTGACATGCTCTATGAAATGTATAAAACCCGGTTTGGCGAGCATCTTTCTCCCATTCGGCGGGAAGATGTTAAGGGATTTTTGAAGCGTCGCCCCGTCTGGATGATTAAAAATCTTGGTGTCGATAAAATGCGCCAAGAAGCTGAAATCATGGAAATGCAGGCCGCAAATTTTTATGAAAAATCGGCCGATCGCGTGTTGGATATCGATATCCGCGGTCTTCTTCTCAAATTAGCCGAACTTGAGCGCACCCACGAAAAGAAAACCATCGATTTGATGGAAGCGACAGGCAAGGGCGCTGCTGCCGATGAGGAAGCTGAAACAAAGAAGCGTATGTTTGTGCTTCAATACGTCCAACCCGGTCTTGCGGGGTTAATGGATGGCTCTGTTTCGACACTGGCGCCCGTTTTTGCAGCGGCTTTTGCTACCCATGGCAACTGGCCTACCTTTCTTGTTGGTATGGCGTCGTCCATTGGTGCTGGCATTTCGATGGGTTTTGCCGAAGCCTTGTCCGATGATGGCTCATTGACGGGCCGTGGTTCGCCATGGATTAGAGGCGCCATATGTGGCCTGATGACGACAATCGGTGGCATTGGACACACGTTACCCTATCTTGTGCCGGATAGTGTTCCTAATGCGTTTCTACTGGCCACAGCCATTGCGACGTTCATCGTTCTTGTCGAGCTTTGGGCTATTGCGTGGATCCGTGCAAAATTCATGGATACGCCATTCCTACAAGCGGCATTTCAGGTTGTTGCCGGTGGCGCACTCGTATTCATCGCGGGAATATTGATCGGGAGCGCTTGACGGGAGGAAGGATGGCGGGCAGGGATGCGCGATGTTTCGTCTCGTTCACCTTTCCGATCCCCATCTCGGCCCCATTCCCGATCCCCGCCCATCCGAACTTATTGGAAAGCGGTTTGCGGGCTTTGTGAACTGGTCGTTACGGCGGCGAACCTCGCATGATATGGCGCTTCTCGGTCGAATTGTGGCGGATATTCAGGCTCAAGCGCCGAGTCATATCGCGTGCACAGGCGATTTGATCAATATTTCGTTGCCGTCTGAATTTGGCCCTGCGGCAGAATTTATGGGCCGGCTTGGCAGCCCGACTACTGCTAGTGTTGTTCCCGGTAATCATGATTCCTATGTTTCTTCGGCTCAGCCGGAAATTGGAAAACATTGGGGGCCTTGGATGACAACCGATTCCGGCCGGTTTGAGGGGTTTCCCTACATCCGAATGATGGGTCCCTTGGCCATTGTGGGATTGTCGTCAGGTATTTCGACATGGCCTTTGTTGGCCACCGGGCGCTTAGGCCAAAGGCAGCGCGATGATCTCAAGAGCGCCCTAAAATTCTTAAAAACACAAGGGTTGGCAAGGGTTATTCTTATTCACCATCCCCCCTATCGAGGTGGTGCGAAGCCCGGCAGGACTTTGACGGATGCCGCTGAGTTTGAGGCGATTATTGCCGAAACGGGTGCGGAACTCATCCTCCACGGCCATAATCACAGAACCTCGATCGCGTATCTTGAAGGCCCAGATGGGCTCGTGCCTGTTGTTGGTGCGCCATCGGCCTCGGCTGCTAGGGGGACACCCGGACACCGTGCCGGCTATCATATTTTTGATTTTGACATGACAGAAACCGGCATTGCGATTGCAGGTCACACGCGTGGATTGCTTGAATCGGGAGAAATTGGGCCTATTGGCACATTGAAGCTTATGGCTTGAGTTTGCTCATCGAGCGCTAAATAAACTAAAAATTTTGGCGATTTCGGGTAAAAATACGCCATCCCAATTGGTTCCGACATAAACTGACGCAATTCCCGCAGCCAAACCGATGATGAAAATTAGAAAGTAATTTACGCCACTTCGTTCGCTCGCTTCGGTGATAACCGGAATGGATGTAACCGTTGACGCATGTTCGAGTTCAAGCGGAGACTGTTCATCTTTTCGCTCAACGGGTTCAAACGATAGTGCATTGGACAGAGCGGCTTCCCGTTCGACGAGGCGTTTTCCAAGGTAGTTCGTAACGGCATTTGCCATGATGGCGGCATCGTCACTTTCGCCGAGCAATTGCCGACCCGAGGGGGTGTCCATCAAAAACCGATAAGTACGACGATCGCGGCTCATTTCGATAAATGAAATCATATCGATATAGAGTCTCGGCCGTTCCCCGCCCACTAGTCCGTGATTGAACAAATCTGCGTCGCGTGGAAGTTGTTGTAAGATCGGCTTTAGATGGTTGTGCAAAATTTCGAGACGGCTACATTCAGCCGCGATCAAATCGTTAGCGATACCTGTCTTCTCTGCGCGCTCGATTCTTGCGCGTCTAACCGCATCAGCTAGATCCGGGCTATTGCCCTGATCTGAAACAAGATCGATCGTTTTCATCGCTTTGACGTCCATTTGAAGCCTATTCCATTAGGCGTGAGGCTATGCCAAATCGCTCCCCGAGGTCAAAGATTTAGCGCGCAGAGGCCATTAATTGTCGGGGATTAATTTTTCTGACCTATATCTTTGATTTTTTAGATGTAATTTCTCTTGGCGGGGATTACCCAAGCGCATAAATGAATTCAATCGTTTCGAAAAAAGGGTATTCTTCATGCTGGCTTCTCTTCTGTCATCGGGCAAAGTCCTTATCGCTGATGGGGCAACAGGTACAAACCTGTTCGAAATGGGCCTTGTGGCGGGCGAAGCGCCTGAGGTTTGGAATTTAGAACACCCTGACCGGGTAATGGCGCTGCATCAGGGATTTATCGATTCCGGCGCGGATATCATTCTAACCAACACGTTTGGCGGCAATTCGCGGCGTTTGATGCTGCATGGCCTTCAAGATCGCGCACAAGAGATCAATAAGCTTGCCGCAGGACTAGCCAAGACGGTTGCTGCCAAAGCAGGTAGGCCGGTCGTTGTGGCTGGTTCGGTTGGGCCAACGGGTGACCTGTTTGCTCCGCTGGGACCCTTGACGGAAGAAGAGGCTGTTGAGGTATTTATTGACCAAATGCAGGGACTTAAGGCTGGTGGAGCCGATGTCGCCTGGATTGAGACAATGTCGTCGATCGAAGAAATCCGTGCCGCTGCCCATGCTGCAATCAAGGTAGGCCTGCCCTATACCTTCACGGCCAGTTTCGACACCGCGGGACGGACGATGATGGGTATCACGCCTGAGGGGCTGGTTGAATTTGCTCAGACACTTGACCCGAAGCCATTGGCGATTGGAGCGAATTGCGGCGTTGGGGCGTCCGATTTGGTGATGAGCGTTCTCGGAATGACGGCAAAAGAGGCTGGAATTCCGATTATTGCGAAGGCAAATGCCGGAATTCCTCATTTTGTAGGCGAGCACATTCATTATTCAGGTACGCCGGAATTAATGTCCGATTACGCCTGTCTTGCGGTGGATTCGGGTGTACGGATCGTTGGCGGATGCTGCGGAACGGGATTCAATCATCTGGCGGCCATTCGGGCGGCTGTAACGGCTCACGCACAGGGTGCAAGGCCTGAAGAAGACAAGGTAATTCAATTGCTTGGAGCGCTCCAATCGCCGCCATCGAAGAACGAGGGTGGTGATCGTCGGGCGGGACGCAGGCGTCATTGAAAGCGGATTTTGCCGCACAATCTGATCAAGTAATTCGTTACTGTACAGTCACAGTAACGGAGCCTGATATACATGACCCTTCTAGCGATGCCCGTCGTCTTGCTTTAGCACTCGCGGAGCAATATTCGATTTTTGGGATCGAGATAGGCCTTGATACTTTACGAGTACTTCAACAGCGTTTGCGCAAGTCGGACTGGACCGTGCAAATTGGAGTGAATAACAATAGGGTTGTGGTAGTACAGAGGCCCGATCAGATAGTCCCAGCGGGGTTTGGGATAGATGTTGGAGCCAGTTCGATACATGTTTCGCTCAATAATCTGGTCAATGGCGATCAAATTGCACAAAAAAGCATCATAAATCCGCTCATCCGCTTTGGCTCCGACCCGATCAGTCGGGTTGCGTATGGGATGACCACGGCCGGTGGCTTTGCCGAGATGACGTCGTTGATCCGGTCTTCGATTAAGGCGGCTGTTGAAGCCCTTGCCGCCGAGGCGGGACTTGTAAGCGAGCAGATCCTCGATGTGGTCTTTGTCGCTGATCCCGTTATGCATCATCTGATGATTGGACTTGACCCGTCCGAACTCGGCACTGCGCCTTACACGCCAGTGTTGGCTGAGGCGTTTGATGTGCCAGCCAACGAGCTGGGACTTCCGCTTGCACCTGGCGCGATGGTGCATGCCTTGCCTTTGATCGGAGGGCATGTTGGCAGTGACGTGCTGGCCGCTGCCTATCATTGCGGGATGGGGCAGGGTGATGAGGTTACGCTACTCATCGACATTGGCACGACGACTGAAATTGTACTTGGTTCGAAAGGCCGAATGTTTGCAGCAGCGCCGCCTGCAGGCTCAGCGCTTGAAGGGGTGCAGCTCGAAGCGGGTCGACATGCGGTGCCGGGGGCAATTCATTCGCTTCGCATTGATCCTGAAACCTTTGAGCCGCGCTATCAGGTTATTGGGTCACCTTATTGGTCAGACGAGCCAGAATTTACGCCCTCCATTGAGGCGCTCGATATTGGCGGGTTTTGCCGCGCTGGATTAATTGATGCGTTGGCAGAATTACGTTTAGCAGGCCTGATGGGACGCGATGGAACGATTGATCCCGTCAAGGCATCGCTGACGCCCCGAATAAGAGAGGAGTATCGCTCCTCGACCTATCTGGTGCGTGAGGCTGAGCCGCGCATTGCTCTGACGCAACATGATGTTCGTAGCTTGCAAATGGCGAAAGCGGCGGTTCAGGCAGCGGCACGTATTTTGTTGAAGCGTCATGGTGGCGATCGAATTGACCGTGTGGTTCTGACGGGTGGGTCGGGTGTGAGCATTGACCCATTGCACGCTGCGATCATTGGATTGTTTCCCGATTGCGATCCGAACGCCATATCCTTCGTTGAGAATGCGGCATTGCAAGGCGCTAAAGCGGCGCTGTTGAGCCGATCTGCGCGCGAGGGAATGGCGAGGCTCGCGCGTGAAACGCGTGTCATCGAGACTGTTCTTGACGCTGATTTCCAAGCCGAGCAAATTGGCGCGATGGGTATTCCGCACCGCACCGAGGCGTTCCCACTGTTAGCAACCCGGGTTGAGATCAGCGATAATGAGCCACTTGCACGGGGCCGTCGTGAAAGTCGGCGCAGACGTGCCTAAGGCAGGCGAACTTTAAAAGTGGGCGCTATCTAGAAAACATATGTCACCCGCACTGGATCATGCTTTGCGGGTGGGCGGTGAGCGGATAGATTTAAATCGAAAATAGGCGCTTTCGGATTGTGAGGAATGCAAGATGGAATTGATGAGTGAAGGCGGCCGCCGCCGCGCTGGCCGTGCGGAACGCGCAGGAAAGCAGCCAAGGGCTCCACAACCACGTCGCCCGTTTGCCGCCGTAGAACTTGCAACACCGGAGCAGATTGAACGGATCCATCAGGAATCGCTGCGTGTTTTGGAAGAGTTGGGCATTGATGTTTTGCATGATGGTGCGCGCGCGATATTGAAAAAAGAAGGCGCGATTGTTGATGAAGAAACGCGCCGCGTGCGTTTTCCGCGCGACCTTGTTGAGTCCAAAATCGGATTAGCACCAAAGACCTTCACGCTGCATGCGCGTAACCCTGAAAATAATCTAACCATTGGTGGCGATGCAGTGGCGTTTTGCTCGGTAGCGAGTGCACCCAATGCCGCAGATCGTGATGGCGGACGCAGGCCCGGCAATCGTGTTGATTATCAAAACCTCATTCGCCTTGGGCAGAGTTTGGATGCGGTGCATTTATGGGGTGGGTATCCGGTTGAGCCGGCCGATATTCATGCCTCTGTGCGTCATCTCGATGCGCTCTACGATATGCTCACTTTGTCGGATAAAGCGGTACATGCTTATTCGCTTGGTGCTGAACGTAACATCGATGCGCTTGAACTCGTGCGGATTGCGCGTGGTATTGATGATGCGACGCTTGATCGTGAACCGTCCGTGTTTACGATTATCAATTCCAACTCACCGCTTCGCCTTGATGTGCCGATGATGGAAGGCATTATTCAAATGGCAAAGCGCAATCAGCCGATTGTGTTGACGCCGTTTACGCTCGCGGGTGCTATGGCACCTGTAACGATTGCCGGTGCGATTGTTGAACAAAACGCAGAAGCGCTTGCGGGACTTGTGTTCACGCAAAGCGTTAATCCCGGTGCGCCTTTTGTGTATGGAGCGTTTACATCGAATGTCGATATGAAATCAGGTGCGCCGGCTTTTGGAACGCCGGAGCAAATGAAGTCGGCCATCATTGGTGGCCAACTCGCGCGGCGTTATGGCGTGCCGTATCGGTCATCCAATACCTGCGCGGCGAATACAATTGATGCGCAAGCAGCCTATGAAAGCGTATTCTCTTTATGGGGCGCGATTATGGGTGGCGGTAATCTTATTATGCATGCGGCCGGCTGGATGGAAGGCGGCTTGCATGCATCATTCGAGAAGATGGTAATTGATGCGGATCTCTTGGGCATGTTGACCGAATTCATGCGGCCGCTTGCCTTTACCGATGATGATCTAGGCTTTGACGCGATGAAGGAAGTGGGGCCTGGCGGGCATTTCTTTGGCTGCGAGCATACGCAATCGCGATATCGCAACGCGTTCTTTGCGCCGATGATTTCCGATTGGCGGAATTACGAGACTTGGCAAGAAGCAGGCTCGCCGACGGCTTATGATAAAGCCAATCGTTTGTATAAAGAAAAGCTTGCAGCCTATACACCGCCGCCGATCGATGACGCGGTTCACGGTGAGCTTGAGGCTTTTGTTGCTAAGCGCAAGGCCGAAGGTGGAGCGCCTACGGATTTTTGAGGGCTCGCCGATGCCCCCAATACGCTTCCTTCTCCCGTTGGGGAGAAGGTGTCGCGGGACGCGACGGATGAGGGAATGACAGATATTTTTTAGCTGCTCCGGTTGAGCTTTCGGCGGCTACCATTAGGCCCTCACCCGACCCCCGTTCGGGGGCCACCCTCTCCCTTATGGGAGAGGCAATCGCGCTTCCTTCCTCTCACCCCCGCATTTTCTCGCCCTTTGGATCGAAGAGCGTTTCGCGGATCGGATGGGCCTTGCGGCGTTCGCCAATCACTTCGATCTCAAAGCCATCGGTTTTGTCTGCTAGCTCTTTTGGTACATAGCCCATCGCGATCGAGGCTTTGACCCAATGGCCATAACCGCCTGATGTAATCCAGCCGACCACTTTGCCATCGTGCCAGATTGGTTCGTCGCCCATGCAATCGGCGTCCGTTGCATCAACCTTGAAAGTAATGAGACGCAGTGATCCGCCGTTTTCCTTTTCTTCCGCTGCTTTGGTGCGGCCGATAAAGTCGTTCTTTTTAAGATCGACAAAGCGACCCAAGCCCCCTTCAAGAGCGCCATAGATCGGGCGGTATTCCCGCGCCCATGTGCCGAAATTCTTTTCTAGCCGCATGGAGTTTAAGGCACGTAAGCCAAAATGGCCGATGCCCAGATCCTCGCCATGGTGCAAGACAAGATTGAGCAAGGCGCGTTGATATTCAGGCTTAACCCAAATTTCGTACCCCAAGTCGCCGGTAAAGGTTACGCGGCCAACAATCGCGGGGATTGGACCAAGATCCATTTTGCGAATTGCCATGAATGGGAATGCTGAACTTGATACATCTTTCGACGTTAGTTTTGCGAGCAAGTCACGCGAATTTGGACCCGCAATCGAAAGGCCAACCAAATTGAGGCCCAAAGCTTCAATCTGCACGCCTGATGCTGGCAGATGCGCTTCAAACCAACGCATATGATATTGCTCGGCTGGGCCTGAGCCGATGATCAAAAATTCTTCCGCGCCCAATTTTGCAAGTGTGAAATCACCGATCAGTTTGCCATTGTCATTCAGCATGGGCGTTAACACCATGCGGCCTGTCGCCGGAATTTTATTGGCGAGCATATGGGAAAGCCATGCTTCTGCGCCTTCGCCTGTGACGCGGTATTTTGCGTAACCCGATGTTTCCATCACACCGACTGCGGTGCGAACGCGGTTCACTTCGTTACCGACATGCGGAAAATCGGTTGAGCGACGGAAGGAGAAGACCTCCTTAGCATCCATTCCCTTAGGCGCAAACCAGAGTGGATATTCTAAACCATAGCTCTCGCCCATAACGGCATTGTCAGCGAGAAGGCGATCGTAGATCGGCGTGGTGCGGAACGGGCGACCAGCGGGCAATTCTTCATTCGGGAAACGAATGCGGAAACGGCGCGAATAATTCTCACGCACTTTCGCATTGGTATAGGCAAGCGTTGCATAATCGCCATAACGCGCGACATCCATGCCCCAAACGTCGAAGCCCGGATCGCCTTTAACGATCCAGTTTGAAAGTGCGAGACCAACGCCGCCACCTTGCGAGAAGCCAGCCATAACACCGCAGGCGACCCAGAAATTTTTCAAGCCACGGATCGGGCCAACCAGCGGATTACCATCGGGCGCAAAGGTGAAAGGGCCATTGATGATTTTTTTGATGCCGGTATTGCCGTAAGACGGGAAGTGCTCGAAGCCTACTTCAAGTTCGGGCGCGATACGATCAAGATCAGGCTCCAACAAATTTTGCCCGAAGTCCCATGGTGTTTCTTGTTCGGACCAAGGTTTTGCAGCCTTTTCATAGGTGCCCATCAACATGCCGCCGCGTTCTTGGCGGGTATAGATTTCGCCTTCGAAATCGAGTGCCGTGATGACTTCTTTGCCCGTGGTTTTATTGGCTTCGGCTACTTCCGGAATATCTTCCGTTAGCAGATACATATGTTCCATCGCGAGAATGGGCAGCTCCAGGCCTACCATGCGGCCGACTTCACGCGCCCATAGGCCGCCGGCATTCACGACATGTTCGGCGTGCACGGTGCCTTGCTCGGTGACAACATCCCACGTGCCATCTTCGCGTTGGTTGAGTTCCAACACGCGGTTGCGCACGACAATTTCAGCGCCGTTGATCTTCGCGCTTTTAGCGTAAGCATGCGTGGTGCCGTAGGGATCTAGATGGCCTTCCAAAGGATCATACATCGCGCCGACGAAATGCTTCTCGTCGATCAGGGGCATGCGCTTCTTGGCTTCTTCGGCGGAGATGATTTCCGTGTGCATGCCGAGATAGCGGCCTTTGGCATGGGCCATTTTCAGCCAATCCATCCGGTCTTCGGTGCCAGCGAGCATGACGCCGCCGGTCAGATGCAGGCCGCAGGCGACGCCCGATAGTTCCTCGATCTCTTTATAGAGCTCGACGGTGTATTGTTGGAGCTTGGCGACATTCGGATCTCCATTCAGCGTGTGGAAGCCGCCGGCAGCATGCCAAGTGGACCCTGCGGTCAATTCGGCACGCTCGATGAGCATAACATCCGTCCAGCCCGCTTTGGTGAGATGATAAAGAACCGAACAACCGACGACGCCGCCGCCAATCACCACTACTTTTGCACTCGTCTTCATCGTCTCATCTCCGCGTCACGCTCTTAGTCAAAGGCAATTCTATATGAAGGTAATCCGAAACTAACCCACCGGAGGTTGTTCGCATCGCCTTTTTTTTGGATAGGGGTATCGCGAAAGGTAAAGTGCGCCTTTTAGTTTAGTCTTTACCTACTTTTTTCAATTAAACTGCCGATCCACCCAATCCCGTGTTCTAAAATACCGTCCAATCCACGGCAAAAACCATGTCGAACCGTTATACATCGGGTGGTCGGGGAATTCCGGTTGATCGAAAGCACAGATTTTATTGGAAAGGCCGATGATCTTGCGCGCGGTTTGATGGCCGAGATAGCTCATCATCGCGACGCCGGAACCATTGCATCCTAGCGCAAAGTGGAGATTGTCCATTTTGCCCATATGCGGCATTTCATCGAGCGTGAAGGCGACATTACCCGTCCAAGCATGGGTAATGGAGACGCCTTTAAGCTGCGGGAAGCGGTCGGTCATAAATTCATAGAGTATACTGGCCGTTTCAACAGGGTCGGTATGGCCGAATTTGGCGCGGCCGCCGAAGATCAAACGCTTGCCATCCGGTGACATGCGATAATAGGTAAGCACGCGGCGGGTATCGGCAATCGAGCGGTTTTTGGGGCTGAGCGATGTAGCGATTTCGGGCGGTAATTCTTCGGTTGCGATGATGTAGGAGCCCACCGGCACAACACGGCGTTTGAATTGCGGTGTGACGTCGCCGGTGTAACCATTGGTGGCGATGATGACATCGTTTGCTTTGATGGTGCCGCGTGATGTTTCTACCGTCCAATTAGGTCCAGTTGGCGTGAGCTTGTTGACGGGTGTTTTCGATGCGATGCGAATACCCTTTGCGGTGCATAGATCGAGTAGTCCTTTGAAATAAAGTGCGGGGTGGAGGATGGCTGCGCGGCCGATGACCATTCCGCCGCGATAATAATCAGAACCAATTTCTTCGCGCTGTCGTTCGGGCGGCACGAGATAGGCCTCAGATTGCGCGTTTTCGTTGAGCGTGTCCATTTTGCTCGCCATGCTGTCGTAATGGCTCTTGCACCACGCGCCGAGGAAGTAGCCTGATTTTGTCCAGTTACACTCGATCTTTTCGCGCTCGATCAAGGCTTCGATATGGCTGAAGGCATCCGCTGCATCATTCAGATAGGGGGCTGCTTCGTCGGGTGACATTGCTTTTGCGAGATAGCGTTTGCCGACATTGACGCCGCCCGACACCATGCCGCCATTGCGGCTTGAGCCACCATAGCCCGGTTCGTTGGCATCGAGCACGATACATTCAATGCCGTGGTTATGAAGTTCCAAAGCAGCGGAGAGGCCTGCATAACCTGCGCCGACAATAACAATACGCGCTTCTTTTGGCAGGTCGATTTCTGGCAGAGGGCGCGGCTCATAGGCTTCCCACCAAAAGGGTTTGGCTTTGAAGTCAGGATGAAAAAGGGAATGCTTTGCCATTATGATTCTGCCAATTCTTCCGTCGTTTAGGCCTTATAGGGCGAGCCTGTTTTGGAACCGGCTTCGGACGGACCTTTCAGACGCGATGTCGGACCATCGGCAAGATGCGCGGCGAAGCGGTTGATCAACCATGAACGGAAGAGGGCAACCGCTTCATCGTTCAAATCCTCTGGATGGGTTGAAAGATAATAGCCGTAGCCACCATCAACCGCGATCTCGAAGGGACTGACCAATTGGCCTGCGTCTATTTCGGATTTGAAAAGCATTGGATCGACCAAAGCGAGACCTTCGCCCGATAACGCATATTGCACAACGAGGCGCGACGTATCGAACACAAGACCGCGATCCACATCGAGATCAGGGCGACCAATGCCGCGTGCGAAAAGGTCCCATTGATGGTGGCGCGAGCGATGATCAAGCTTCATATGAAGCAGGTCATTGTTTTCAATAAATTGAGCCGGGTCGCTTGGGTCCGCCTTCGCCGCTATCGAGGGATGACAGAGGATCGTTAATCGTTCCATCCATAAGAGATCCAGCACAGTGTCGCTGACCGATGGTTCGGTGAAGACAACGGCCACATCGGCTTCCGTTTCAATGCTATGCCCCATATCGCTTTCGATATCGAGGGTGACGGCCGGATGCTCGGCCCGAAAATCTTTAAGTATCGGCACGGCCAATTGATGAGCGAACGTTGCGGGCAGCGAAACCTTTAGAGCGCGACGCGGCGAGCGGCCTTCTTTGATGATATCGGAGAGCGCTTGATCAATGCGATCAAAGCTTTTGGAGACGACAGGCAGCAAATGCTGGCCCGCTTCGGTGAGCACCAATTGCTGCGGGCGGCGTTCAAAGAGCGGTACGCCCAAAAAATTTTCGAGCACGATGACGTGACGGCTCACTGCGCTTTGCGCAACCGTGAGGCTATTGGCTGCCGCCGTAAAGCTTAAATGTTTGCCTGCAGCTTCAAAAGCCCTGAGCGCATTCAGTGGTAGCCATTTCCGATCCACGCCTGTAACTCCCCCAACGACAAGACTCAGCCGATTTTTGTGGCGGCAAGCCTTTCCTCATCGAGACTGTAGCCCATGCCTGGCTCGTCGCTCAAGACGACGAGGCCGTCTTTATCAACGCCCAGCGGCTTTTCCATCATGTAATCGCGCCGATCGAGGCTCCACTCCGGTGGATCATAGGGCATTTCGAGGAACGGCGCGTTCGCAACACCTGCGGTGAGGTGCGCATTGGCGACGACGCCCATGCCGTTGGTCCAAGTGTGTGGCGTGAAGACAATATTGTTTTCCTCGGCCATCGCTGCAATCCGGCGCAGGCCTGTGATGCCGCCGACCAAAGCCGCATCAGGTTGGACGACATCAAGGCAGCCGTCGCGGATGAGATCGCGGAACTCGTAGAGCTCGCGCGTCATCTCGCCGCCCGCAATACGCACATCGACCATTTCACGCAAACGGCGCATGCCTTCACGGTCCGAGCGATGAAGGGGTTCTTCCATCCAATAGACACCAAGCCGTTCTAATTCACGGGCAACGGGGATTGCGTCTTTCAACGACCAGGACGAATAGGCATCCCACGACATGCGCCAGCCTTGGTTGCAGTCGACCATCAGATCGAGTTTATGACCGACCCGGGCGCGGACGGCTTCGAGCGCTTTGATGTCGGCGCGCCAATCGCCGCGATGAAAGCGGATTTTAAGCGCTTTAAAGCCTTCGGCTAAATATTTTTCAGCTGCGTCCGCTAAGGCTTCTGGTGCGCGCAGCGTACCGGATGACGCGTAGGCGCGAACTTGATTTGAAAGCCCGCCCAATAATTTCCAAACGGGCTGCTTGGTTATTTTGCCGGCCAAATCCCAAAGTGCGAGATCAAGCGGCCAACAGCGGCCATAATGGAATTGGATATTGTTGAGGATGCGATAATGCCGCTCAATCTGCATCGGGTCTTGCCCGATGAAGAGATGCTCATGGCCTTTAAAGCCAACCATGAAATCGCCCGATGCAACGCCGGTAATCCCTGCATCCGTATGCACGCGCACAATGCAGGCATCGAAATGTTTACGGGGTTGCGTATCCCAACTTGCGTTAAACGGTGGATCGAGGGGGAGACGGTGGTTGGTGATTTCGATGTTTGTAATTTTGATGGACATAAGGGGCTCGTCGTTGGAATTAAAGGGGCGAATGGTGAGTAGCGAATGGCGAATTGGGGCTAATGATCCGCTTGGGCCTCCCTATTCGCTACTCCCCATTCGCTATTCGCGTTTTACTCATACACCGTCCAAATCGTCTTGAAGTCCATATATTTATCGACCGCATGGGGCGAACGATCGCGACCGAAGCCGGATTGTTTGAAGCCGCCGAAGGGCGTGACGGGCGATGATTTATCGTAGCAATTCACCCATACGGTTCCGGCGCGAATGGCATTTGAGACGCGGTGCGCGATGTTCATGTCTTTTGTCCATACCGAGCCACCGAGGCCGAAGACGGTGCCATTGGCGATACGAACGGCTTCTTCTTCCGTATCGAATGGAATGACAGCGAGAACAGGGCCAAAGATTTCTTCCTGTGCGATCCGCATATCAGGCTTCACATCGTCGAAAATGGTGGGCTCGATATAGAAACCGCCGGTTTCTTCCATGACGCGTTTACCGCCAAGCGCGATCTTGGCACCTTCTTTTTCGCCAATGGCGATATAATCGAGCACGCGTTCCATTTGCTTTTGTTCGACCATCGCGGCCATTTGTGCGGATGGATCAAACGAATGGCCTTGCGGGATTTGCGCTTTAGCCACCGTAGCAATCTTGGCAACGAGCGTATCTTTGATGGAACGATGCGCCAGCACACGCGATCCTGCGTGGCAGGTTTGGCCTTGATTGTAATAGATCGACCAGGCAATCGCTTCTGCGGCTTTATCGAGATCCGCATCGGGCATAACAATTTGGGCGCTCTTGCCGCCGAGCTCGAGAGCCACACGCTTGATGTTGCTTTCGGCAGCGTATTTGAGCATCAACTTGCCGACTTCGGTTGAGCCGGTGAACGCGATCATATCGACATCCATATGAAGCGCGAGCGGCTTTCCGGTTTTTTCACCATAGCCCGGAACGATGTTGAGCACGCCATCGGGAAGGCCCGCTTCTTTGGCGAGCTTGCCTAAAGAGAGCGAGGCGAAAGGGGATTGTTCCGCGGGCTTTAACACGACTGAGTTACCAGCGACGAGGGCTGGTCCTAGCTTCCATGCCGCGATAATCAAAGGATAGTTCCACGGGACAATCGCACCAATCACGCCGAGCGGTTCTTTGCGCACCTGAACCAAATCGTTAGGCGACATCGGCGCGATCTCGTCATACATTTTGTCGGCGAGTTCGGCATAGTACTGGATGCAGGCGTAGCAATAGGGCACATCGATGGCGAGCGAATTGCCGATGACTTTGCCGACATCGAGCGTTTCGAGGACGGCTATTTCATCCGTGTGTTCTTTGATGAGTTCGGCGAAGCGCAGCAGGATGCGCTTTTTCTCGGTGGCGGGCTTGTCGCGCCAGCGGCCATCCTCAAAGGCGGTGCGAGCAGCAGTGACGGCTGCATTGATATCGGCGGCGTCGCAATCGGCTACTTTGCCAGCAACGGAACCATCCATAGACGAGATTTTGTCGAAGGTTTTACCGGATTTGGCTGGAACATACTCGCCATTGATAAAGGCGCGGCCTTCGGGGATAGTTGCTCGCGCACGGGCAATCCAGGCTTCTTTCGTCGTTGGGCGGTCCAGCATGATCGGGTCTCTCGCGATTGAGGAATGGCTTCTCGAACTCTTTAGCTGATTTTGTCTGATAACTTCTAGTTATCAAGCCTTGAATGGGAATAGGCTAATCCAAAAAATGGGGGGAGCAGGCGGTTTGTGCAGGGCGATTCGAGGCATGGACTGGCAGTCTTGTTCATGATAATAGCGGTTTTATGAATGGTCAGATTTTGCTCCACGATCAGTTGCGACGAGGATGACGCTTTGACAAGCCTGTAGGGTTTTTTAGCGCCAGCCTGCCATTTTGGCCGGCATTCCCGACGTGCAGCTTTGAGCTTCCGCTGAGAGTTTAAGACCATGACCGATCTTCCTTTGACCATCCGCCACGAGCATCCGGCTGACGCCGCGACAATCGAAAAATTACATGAACGTGCTTTTGGTCCCGGACGTTTTGCGAAAACGGCCTATCGTTTGCGCGAAGGGGTCGCTCCCCTTCCAACCCTTTCTTATGTTGCGCTTGTTGGTACCCTTGTTGTTGGCTCCATTCGGTTAACGCCGGTTATGGTCGGCGATACGCCCGCATTGCTCTTGGGCCCGCTTGCGGTTGAGCAGGCTTTTTCCTCGATCGGTATTGGCATGAGCTTAATTGGCCGCGCCGTAGAGACGGCTAAAGCAGAAGGCCATCGCGCGATTTTACTTGTGGGGGACGAGCCATTTTATGCGCGTGCCGGCTTTGTTGTTATGCCATTTAATAAAGTCGAGATGCCGGGGCCTGTTGATCCAAAGCGATTGCTTGCGCTCGACTTGGTAGAGGGAACGATTGCTGTTCTCTCAGGCAAGATCAGCGGCGTTAAAGCCGCGGTTGCCGCCTAAAGCCGCGTCCTTCACCAAGCCAACCGGCTAAGAGGCTTGCCATAAGCAGAGCAAGGCCTGCAACACCTATGAAGATGGGCCAGAGGCTTAACCCAAGAATGGTTGAACTGCCGGTATTACGGAAGGCGATAAAATCATTGCCGGCAAAGCGGCCATTGCCACTTAGCGACACGATCGATGGTATCATTGGCATATCATCTTTAAGGTGAGCGATGCGCCGAACAGAACCACCGGTGGCCGTGGTGAGGGCCGCAAGTTTGTCTGGCGTTGAGAGCACATTCTGGAACTCGCGCGGATTGGCTGGACCCAGATTAGCAAAGGCGGTGAGTGCGCCGTCATTGATCCGATAAAGTCCCAAGGAGTCAGGATTAATATCACCCCGCCATAGGCCGGGCTTGTACGGTTGAAGCGTAACCGATTGCGTTTGTCCGTTTGGTCCTGTGACATTGATCGCGCTTATCGCGTCGGCCATCGTTTGCCGCTCAATGAAGAGATGCGTGCCTTGGGTTGTTGCCCTGAGCGCCTCTTCTTCCAATTGCGGCTCTTTCATCAGCCAATGACCAAGGCGCCGAAGCAGATCAAGGTGAGGGCCGCCGCCTCGAAAATTTCTTGCCCAGAGCCAAGCGTGATCGGATAAAAGCAATGCCACGCGGCCTTTGTTTTCATGCCGCAAAATTAAAAGCGGCTTGTCGGCGTCGCCGCTCATAATCGCCGTGCCAGAAATATTGCCGGTTGAAATTTGCCGTGTCCATTCGCCCCATTGCGGTGGCTCGGTAGCGCTGCCTGATAAATCACGCGTGACAGGATGGCGTTTGCCGGCTTCGGTCAGATGGGGAAGAAAGGGATGTTCGATAATATCCCCATCGGGAAATGCTGGTAATAGGGCGCGCAATGGTGTTTCTGCCGGACTCTCGGAACCTGCGAATTCAGGTCCTGCAGCAATCAAGAGTGCGCCGCCATTTCGAACGTACCGAACAATATTGCCGAAATAGGTAGGGGGAAGGATTGCAAGGTCCGCATATCGATCAAAGATGATCAGATCAAAATCGGCGATTTTGGTTTCAAACAATTCACGCGTTGGAAATGCAATGAGGGAAAGCTCATTGACGGGGGTGCCATCTTGCTTCTCGGGCGGACGTAAAATCGTGAAGTGGACGAGGTCAACATTCGCGTCCGATTTGAGCGTGTTTCGCCATGTGCGTTCACCGGGGTGCGGAATGCCTGAAACGAGCAACACTTTTAAACGATCACGAACACCTTCAATCGTTATAACCGCTTTGTTATTGATCGTTGTAAGTTCACCCGCAACCGGCTCCGCTTCAATTTCGACGAGGTTTGGACCGCCGTGATCAATATGGACCGGCAGACTGATTAGCCTGCCGGGCTCTGCCGTGCCGCCTGCAATCGGCTGCCCGTCGCGTCGAACGGTAACGGAAATGGGTGCAGTCGAGCCCGGATCTGTAATGCGTAAGCGGATAAGCTGATCCTTCCCGACAATGCCGAATTGTGGCGTATCGATAAGCTCAATGCGTCGGTCGCGCTCGCCGTCATAGCCCGTAATCAGAGCGTGAACAGGTGCATGAAATCCTAAGGCTTCGATCGATTTTGGAACATCATCGATCTGACCATCGGTGATCAAAAGTGCGCCGCCGATGCGTTCCGGCGCAACATCGGATAGCCCGCGCTGTAAGGCGTGGAAGGCGCGTGTTCCGTCATCATTGGCGTCTGTCACATCGATGGTTCGTACATCGATATTCGGCAGATTGGCCAATTTCTTTTTAACCGCTTCAACCGTATGGTCGGTCTGCGCGGGACGGTTTGAAAGCGATTGTGAACCCGAATGATCGATCACGAGGGCAACGATATCTTTGAGGGCCTCACGGTTTTCAACCTCAAAGGAAGGATTGCCCAAGGCTGCCAATAGTGCGACCGCCGCGATCAGCCGGAACCCCGCGCCACGTTGCCGTGTGATTGCCATGGCCATGCAGGGAATGATGATGCCCAAGCCGAAAAGGCTGAACCAGAAGGGCGAAAGGAAAGGGGACCAGATGATCATTATCATCTTATCGCCCCAATCGCTCAAGGAGCACGGGTACATGCACCTGATCAGCTTTGTAATTGCCCGTTAAAACATACATCGCAATATTGGTTCCGGCACGCATCGCCATTTCGCGTTGGCGTGGCATGGATTGCGTGATCGGATAGAGCGGTTGGCCATCGCGATCCATCGCCCATGCAGCGGCGAGATCATTGGACGTGATAATAACCGAGGATACGCCATCGCCCGCATGAACGGGCTCATCACCCTCTTGGGTGGTTTTCGGTAAGGCTTCTATCCACGTCGTTCCCTCGGCATAGCGCCCAGGGAAACGGTTTATGAGATAAAAGGCTTTGGTCAATACGTGATCGACGGGTACGGGTTCAAGGGCCGGTATCGAGAGATTGGCTAGAATGAGACGGAGCGTTTTTGTTTCTGGTGTGATATCCAGCCCCGGCGCTGCTAATGTTGCATCGCGTGTATCAAAAACAACAGTACCGCCATCGCGCATAAAAGCATCGATCTTTGCTAAGCTTAAGGCATTGGGAAGCGGACGATCCGATACGATCGGCCAATAGAGCAACGGATAGACCGCGAGATCGTCGGTTGTAAGATCGACACCAATAGGCTCACCCGGTTCAAGCGCTGTATGTTCGGTCAGAAATATCGAGAGGCTCGATAGGCCTGCGCGGCTCACCTCATCGGTTGTCGCATCCCCCGTAACAACATAGGCAAAATGCGTGAGAAGCGGCCCTTCCGCATCTTTTGGTGATAGAGGGGCGGCGTTAGCCGAAGGATCGGGAAGCAAACATGAACCGATGAGAAAGAATACAAACCCAAAGGCAACGCTTTGAGCACGGAAAGGAAATGCGCTTAACCCACCGCGTAGCGCAAATGTCGCTATCGCATCCACCATGAACAGAACTGCGGCAAAGATGAGCAATGCTGGGCGAAGATCAACACTTCCTTGCTGACCGAGTTCGATGACTGTTGCCTCAAGCCCCGCAAAATTGAGCGTTGATAGTGCATCCCCACCGATGAGCACATTAAGGGTTGATGGGTTTTCCAAATCACCATAGAGGCCTGCGGGGTGATCGATATCGGCTTTTTTCGAATTTGAATCATCGATCGGCTTATCGTTGGCCGTTGGAGGGCCGAGGATACCGAAACCGTTCAACGTCAAGCTTGGCGCTGCAATGCCGCTAATTGCGGTTTTTGATGGCGTTGTTTCCAAGCGTTTGGAAAGTGCCAATATACGGCGAAGCATATCAACAAATGTGCCGGATAATGGAAGGCTCGACCATGTTGTGTCGGCGGTGATGTGGAATAAAACCATTAAACCGTTGCCGCGCTTTTCGGCGGTTACAATCGGCGTACCGTCCGATAGAGCGGCCCATGTTTTGTGTCCGAGATCGGCATCCGGCTCTGCGAGTAGCTGTCGGGTGATCGAAATATCTTGGGGTGCATCCATGCCTGCAAACGGGCTCTCGGATGAAAATGGCGCGAGACGTTTGGGTGTGTCCCAAGTTAGCGCGCCGCCAAGGGACCGATCGCCGGGACGAATACGAACGGGCAACAGGCCGTCTTTCACAGATGTTGTCCGTGGCCCCGCAAAGCGGACAACAACACCGCCTGATATCATATAGTTGGATAGGTTTTTTTCAATGTCAGATGAAAGCGTGCCGACATCCGTCATCACAATCATCGAAGCCTTCGCCTCAAGCAGTTTTGCGATGGCTTCATTCGGTCCGCCGCGCGGCTCGATGAGGTCGGCATAAGGACGAAGGGCTTGGGAGATAAACCAAGTGGGGGAAAGCAGAGGCTGAGCGGCATCGGCTGAAATGCCGGATACGAGTCCGATTTTACGACGCCGACTTTGTCCGTCGATTAAGACGACAGAACCTGCCGAATGCTGACCCTCGATCTCAATGCGTGTGATTTCGTTTCTAAGCTCCGTCGGCAAAACAAATTGCGCCACCGTTTCCTGCTGGGAAGCATCAAGGTTGAACTTGGTTTCGCTGATCGCGCGCCCCTTTGCATCATAGGCGTGTAAAACACCGGAGCGTTCAACGCTGCGATCGGCTTTAACAAGCCGTACAGAAAATCCACCAGGTCCATTGATGGCACCGGCGATGGCAATGGTATGCGATGAGGGGTTTTCGATGAGTGTAACGTTTCTAGCCTTAAACGCCGCCTTTAATGGCGGTACAATGTCCCGATCATGGGCAAGTGCTATTCCACTCGTTATATATAAAATATCTGCGCTAGGCTGTTCGGTTAAAAAGAGCTGAAGCGGAGCAAGTAGGGTGTTTCGATCTTGGGCAAATGGCCGCGGCGCTAAACTCCTCACTTGATCGCGTAAGATGGGGACCGATGAGAGTTTGGGCAGAATATGATTGCTTGGAGCCAACAAAGCCACGGCGCGATGTGCGCGCTCTGCCTCTGCCATTATTTCTTGGAGCATGGTTTGGCGATCTGCCCAATCCGGTGCTGCTGTCCAATCGTCATCGATCATGATTAAAAGCGGATTTGCGCCTTCTACAAGATGGTGTTCAGGCTCCCATATAGGCCCTGCCATTGCCGATAAGACAAAGATGCAAAGCGCTAAACGGATGATAAGCAGCCACAACGGTAGTCGACGGGGTTCTGGTTGCTTTTGTGTCTGCTTTGATAATAGCGGAAACGGTGGAAAGGGAATGGATTGCGGGCGCGGGGGATGAAGGCGAAGCAAGATCCAAAGTCCCGGAACCGCCAATAGGGCGACAAAGAGCCAAGGCTGAGAAAAGCCAATGGAGAATAGGCTCATCATGACGCAATCATCCGCATCAAGAGATTTCGTACCGCGTCCGATGCAGGTGCGTCGGTAATATGTTCGTCAATGTGCCATCCTATTTTTGCTGCTATCTGTGCAAGGCGCTCACTATGTTGGCGCATGGTAGCTAAATAGTGGGGACGGAAGGCTTTTGCGTCACCAATATCGAGACTTGCGTTACTTTCAATGGCAGTCAGCTCTGTTTCGCCGCTGAACGGAAACGAAATCTCTGCGGGATCGCGCAGTTGCAAGATATGCCCTTTTGCACCTAATGACGATAGAATTGCCAGATGATTGGAAATTGTATCGATTGGTGCCAATACATCGCCGATCAAGATCGCTTCGCTTCGGGAAGGTAGAGATTGATCGGGGATGGCATCTTGCCGATCGACGGGTTGGGCGATTAGGGCTTCGGCAAAAAGATCGATGATATGGCGCGAGGATGTGGGCCTGATAAGTCCCATCAATGCGACGCTCTCGCCGGATCGAACCAACAGATCAGCGAGTGCGAGGCCTATGATCAGTGCGCGGTCGCCTTTTGAAATTGATGCAAGATGAGAACAAAATTGCATAGACGCCGAGCGATCAATCCAAAGATAAAACGAATGAGGTGATTCCCATTCACGCTCGCGAACAAAATAAGTCGATTCTTGGCGTGCGGATCGACGCCAATCAATTCGGCTTGTCGATTCCCCGCTCATAAAATTGCGATATTGCCAAAAGGCCTCGCCAGATCCTGCGCGGCCTCTCCCATGTAGTCCTTGCGCCATAACGGAAGATACACGACGCGCCTCCATGACAATCAGCGGTAACCGCGCTGCCAAGGTACCAGCGGCAGCACGAACGCGTAATGGATCGGACGATGTAAGTGTGACCTGAACCAAAATATCGAGTTCCGTTACAAGGCGATTGCAAGGAGCTGCGATATCAGCCCATCAATCGTTATACCTTCCGCACGCGCTTTAAAGTTAAGCGCTAGGCGATGTTTGAGAACCGGTGCTGCCAAAGCGGCAACATCGTCAATGGACGGTGCGAACCGTCCTTGGATGAGTGCTCGTGCGCGAACCGCTAACATTAGCGCTTGGCCGGCGCGCGGTCCTGCACCCCATGCGAGGTGGTGTGCAATTTCTTGCGCATCGCCCCCGGGACGCGCGGCTCTTGTGAGTTTCACGATGGCGTCAACGACTGAATCGCCAATCGGCATTCTGCGTACCAAGTGTTGCGCCGATATAAGCTCTTTGGCCGAGAGTACGGGTTTCGCATGGGCCTCGTCGCTGGCGGTCGTCTCGACGAGAATGCGACGTTCGGTTGCTTCATCCGGATAGGTCATATCGACCTGCATGAGAAAGCGATCAAGCTGTGCCTCGGGGAGCGGATAGGTGCCTTCTTGCTCGATCGGATTTTCGGTCGCAAGAACATGAAAGGGACGCGGCAGATCATAGCGATCGCCTGCGACCGTTACGTGATATTCCTGCATCGCTTGAAGGAGAGCGGATTGAGTGCGCGGGCTTGCGCGGTTAATTTCATCCGCCATCAGAAGGCTCGTGAAAATTGGCCCCTTGATAAAACGAAACTGGCGCTGGCCCGTTGATGACGCGTCCAAGACTTCCGAACCAATAATGTCGGAGGGCATCAGGTCGGGTGTAAACTGGATGCGGCGGCTATCAAGGCCAAGGACGATACCAAGGGTCTCGACAAGCCGCGTTTTGGCCAAGCCGGGAACGCCTACGAGTAAGGCATGACCACCGGATAAAACGGTTATCAGCGAATTTTCGATGGCTTCGTGTTGTCCGAACACGACCATACCAATCGCTTCGCGCGCGGTTGTGAGGTGTTGTGCGACATTTTCCGCAAATGCGATGAGCTCGCCTTCGTTCGTGGCATTCGTTGGTGCTTGATCATTCATCACTGTGGCTTTCAGGATCATCGTTGGCCGAAAATATCTCGGCTTAGGGTCGCGTTTTTTTAAAGTGAAAGCAAGGTCGCGTGATTGGCTTGTTCAGTCCGAACTGCGCAGACGACGGATCGTGAACTCGATTTGGCCATCATCACACTCGCGCCACCATTCGATTTCGGTCATATAGGCCGCTTTTGGGAAGCGGGCGAAAAGCGAGCGAGCCTTTTCACGCGCATCGACGCGCGGCATCAGAAAGGTTTCGCGGCTCCATTGTCCCGTATCTTGGCGAAAACTCGAATGCACGGGGCCGCCAGAACGACGGCGGTCCGACATTCGCTGCGCCAGTCCCGATGGGCTTTTCGAGGATGAATTCACGGGTTACCTTTCCTTCTCAGGTCACAGTCTAACGCACCATGGGGGAAAAGGTTAAGCCCTAAATAACCTGCGCATCATGACAGGTTTTTGATCGCCTCGTTCAAAAAGGAATTCAATTGGTCCGCATCGCTTGGAAAATCGGCTGCCATCCACGATTCCTCGGCCCTTTGGATCATTTCGCCAATTTTACGGCCTTGCGGGACGCCGCGCTTGAGAAGCATGTTTCCGGTAAAAGGCGACAGCGTTGGGGCGCTGCCTGCCGCCGAAAGCAGGAGGGGGTCGGTCTTATAATTCCGCCGTGCGGCGTCGATAACAAGCGCCTCGGTCAAGGTGCGGCGGCCCAACCGGAACGCCATTTTCCGAATACTACTTGGGTTAATCGGCCGGGGAATAGCCGATAACCGCATCAGGGCGGTGCCAATATTGGTCAGCCGATCCGTTTCTGCGTTTGACAGTTTGAGAAGACTTTTCAGGGTCAGCGTATCATCCGGCTTATGGATGCAAAATGCCGCGAGGCGTAAAAGAGCGTCTGCCCCAGGGTCGCGTTGCAATAGTCCGGCTACAGCGTCAACATTCGTCGGCAATTGCAGGATGATGTCGAAAATACCGATATGGGTCATGCTTGTTAAGACCGGCACGGTCTTTCTTGCGAGCAATAGTTTGAGTAATTCATTTTTCAAACGTTCGGCCGAAAGCGTTTCCAAGCCTTGTTTTTCTTCGATAATTGCCGCTAAACCGTCAGGATCAAGCTTGCCTTCCGAGTAGTCTGCAGAGAAACGAAAAAACCTGAGAATGCGCAGGTAATCTTCTTGGATTCGTGTTTTTGCATCGCCAATAAATTTAACCCGACGATAGAGAATATCCTCGAGGCCGCCGACATAGTCGTGGATAAAGCCGGAATTATCGGCATAAAGTGCATTCATCGTGAAATCGCGACGAGCGGCGTCTTTCTTAAAATCATTGCCAAAAATGACGGTTGCATGGCGTCCATCGGTTTCGATGTCCTCACGAAGCGTTGTCACCTCATAAGATTGCGCATCAGCTACGACGGTGACGGTTCCGTGGGCAAAGCCAGTGGGTATCGCACGCATGCCCGCTAACCCGGCGCGCGCGATCACTTTTTCAGGCCGCACCGTCGTTGCAATATCGACATCGCCAATCGGGTAGCCCATCAGCGAATTTCGAACAGCACCACCGACGATCAAAGCCTGATCCCCTTCGCTTGATAGAACAGCTAAAAGGCGATGAAGTCCTTGATCCGCCAAGGGCCCAGTCATTGTGATGCGGCGATTAATAATGCTCATTTAAAAATGCCCGGAACCAATTGACCATTTTCTACATGAGCAGGCACATAGGCACCCAAATGACGCTCCGAAAATAGGCCTGTCGCGACAAAAAAGAGTGCAATCAAAATAAAGCCAGCGCTCACTAATCCGAGGAGAGGGCGGCTCCAATTTTCTGGGTCAAGCGTCGATTTTTGACCGATTTTCAGCCATATTGAATAAACAACAAACGGTATGATGAAGAGCAGAAGCGTTTCAAATGTGACGCGTATCATTCGCCATAAACTTTCTCATAGAGGTTGCGAATAATTCCGGCCGTTACACCCCAAATATAATAATCATTGTAAGGCATTGCATAGTAACGGCGCAATGCCCCCCGCCATTCTCGGCTATGGGTTTCATGATGTACAGGGTTCATCAAAAAGTTAAGTGGTACTTCGAAGGTGCTCTCAACTTCGTTGGGGTCAATTAAAAGATGATGGGCAGGATCGATGGTCGCCACAACGGGCACGATCCTGAAGCCGGTCGATGACAAATAGGGTTCAAGATAGCCTATCGGTTCAATAAAGCTCGGGTTAAGCCCTATTTCTTCTTTTGCCTCGCGGATGGCTGTCTGGGCAGGGTCGGTTTCTTGGGCGTCCATTTTGCCACCCGGGAACGCGATCTGACCTGCATGGTCTTTGAGGTGGGCTGCACGTTGGGTCAAAAGAATGGTGGCACCCTCAGGGCGAGCAATAATCGGGATAAGTACGGCTGCCGGACGATGAAGGGTGCCGTCGTCTGGCGCTAACATCTCAGCCAAGCGATGATCACCCTTTGAAGGAAGGACTTCGGGATCGAAGGTGTCAGGCAAGGGTTGGGATAGAAGGCGCGTTGCGGCTCTCGCTCTAAAATCGGCATAGGTTATCGGGTGCGGAGCAGAAGTTGAATTCATCAGAAATTGGCTAGCCGAGCGGCTTCGATCATCGGAAAGAAGGCGTCCTTGGAACCAATTCCAAACATCTTGGTCCCGTCGATCTCCCGCTCTTCACCCAATGCGACCAGGTCATAAAAGATCGGCCGTGTGAGTTTGGCCCATAAATCACCGCGCACTCTAAGGTAGGGAACGAGCCCGCCCTTTGGATCTTCCTCAAAGCGCATGGGGTTATCAACGCCCATTTTTACAACGTCATCGACATTGGTTCGGAAAATAAGTTCATCAGCGTGCTTTTCCATCGCGACTGCGAGAAACGGTGCATCATCAACGATTATTCCGACCATTTCGACCGGCGTTACCAAAACAAACCGTTCGGGATCTTTTCTTAAGATCGATGCGAAGAGTTTGACGAGGGCAGGGCGGCCGATTGGCGTTCCCATATAAAACCAAGTCCCATCGGATGCGATGCGCATGTCGATTTCGCCGCAATAATCGGGATGCCAAAGATGGACGGGCGGTGGTCCTTTTTCGCCGGCGCGTTTGGCCGTTGCGGTCAAATTCTCGAGCGGCGGAGGGGCAACCTTGTTCATCCCTCCAACATAGAGAGCGTCTCGCCGTTCGGAAAGCGTCGGCGCTCGTATTTTTAATCAAAAAGGCTAGAAACACTCGATTCCGTCGCCGTGCGGCCAATCGCCTCGCCCATCAGGGTGGCGACAGAAATAACCCGAATGTTTTTGGCGACCTTCACCGCTTCTGTCGGCTGGATAGAATCGGTCAGAACGAGTTCTTTCAGTTTAGACGAAGCGATACGGGCTACTGCGCCACCGGAGAGCACGCCATGGGTAATGTAGGCGAAAACTTCTTTCGCGCCATTGGCCAAGAGTGCATCGGCGGCGTTGCATAGTGTGCCGCCGGAATCGACGATATCGTCAACCAGAATGCACGAACGGCCCGATACGTCGCCGATGATGTTCATCACTTCCGATTCGCCTGCACGTTCGCGGCGTTTGTCGACAATCGCGAGCGGGGCGTCGATGCGTTTAGCAAGGGCGCGGGCACGGACCACGCCGCCGACATCGGGCGATACAATCATCGCATTCGACGTATCGAGATTTTCTTTGATGTCGCGCGCCATAAGGGGTGCAGCAAAGAGGTTATCGGTTGGGATATCGAAAAAGCCCTGGATCTGGCCAGCGTGCAAATCGACCGTCAAAATGCGGTCGACACCCGATTGGGTGATGAGATTGGCAACCAACTTGGCCGAAATCGGGGTGCGGGGGCCTGCTTTGCGATCCTGCCGGGCATAGCCGAAATAGGGGATGACGGCGGTAATGCGTTTGGCCGAGGCGCGGCGCAACGCATCGGTGATGATCAGCAACTCCATCAGATGGTCGTTGGTCGGAAAGGACGTCGATTGAATAATGAACACGTCCTGTCCGCGGACATTTTCCTGAATTTCAACGAAAATTTCCATATCCGCGAAACGCCGAACCTGGGCCTTGGCGAGCGGAAGGGACAAATAGGCTCCGATGGCCTCGGCGAGCGCGCGGTTTGAGTTCCCCGCGACGAGCTTGATGTCAGCTTTCATCGGGCTATTTCCTTACTCATAAATAGGCTGCGACGGTAACGAAGCCGAACAATCATTGCTGGCGATCCGGCTCATATCAGGCCAGACGCCGTGTCACAATATCGCCATATGGCAAACCACATAAAACTTGAGCGAATAGACGAATCTACCGTTGCATAAGTCCAAGATCGTGGCCGTTCAGCGCTTCGGCGCCGGTTTCGCCGACCAAATAGGTCCGCCCCAAGCACATCGCCGTTTCACTGGCTGAGTCCATGAGAATCATATGGGCGAACATCACCATACCCGGCTCGATGACCCAATCATTGTTCTCATAGAACATCGGCCAATCCATCCAGCTGGGGGTGAATTTGGCGCCCAAAGAATAGCCGCAGGCATTGAGCCGATGCTCATTCAGGCCATGGGCATCGAAGATTGTGGTGTGGGCTGCGAACACTTCACCAGCGGTCGCGCCAGGCTTAAGCGCCGCTTCGCAGGCCAAAAGCGCTTCTTTAGCAGCAGCATGATAAGAGAGGTGCAGCGGGCGGGGTTGGCCGACGACGACCGTGCGCATCAAGGCTGCGTGGTAATGACGGAAGGTGCCGGCGAATTCGAGGGTGATCTGATCATTCGCGTCGAGCGCCCGACGTCCTGCCTTGTAGCGGCATAAAAGCGCGTCGCGCCCCGAGCCGATAATGAATTCATTGGCCGGATAATCGCCACCATTCGCAAAAATGGCGTTGTGTTGAGCGGCTAAGATTTCACCTTCATCGGCTCCGGCATGGATGGCTGCAATACCGGCTTGATCGGCCAGATCGGATAGGCGTGCCGCCTCCCGGACATAGGCGATTTCGTCGGCGGATTTTATGGCGCGAAGCCTTGTTACAATATCGGATGCGTCAATAAGAGTGCCGTGGCCCTCAAAAGCGGCTTCGAGACGTTTGCCTTGGAAGTGGCTTAGCCCATAGGCGTCGTATTCTACGCCAAGGCGCTTGCCTGTTCCGCCTAAATCTTTGACCATCGCCACTAGATCGACGGAGGGATTGGCGTCTTTGCCGTCTTTCCAAATGCGGATGTCTTTCAGGATGGAGGTGTGCTGCGCTTGGCGTAAGTCGGCGGAGCGGGTGAGCAAGGCCATTGTTCCGTCAGCCCCGATATAGAGGCATTGGAAGAAGCAAAAGCCGAACGTGTCATAGCCCGTTAGCCAGAAGTCGCTCTCCTGTGCAAACAGCAGCAAGCCGTCGAGCCGGGCTTCGGCCATCGCGGTGAGCAGGCGGCGCTTTCGCGAGGCGAATTCGTCAGGCGTGAAATGCAGGGCCAAGGGGCGCTCCTACTGGCTTGAATGAGGGCGACGACACTCATCCTTCTATACGCCGCCTGTGGCG
>CAIRGA010000061.1 GCA_903877935.1 uncultured Hyphomicrobiales bacterium | reverse complement strand
TGAGCAGGATTTCATCATAAAAATCCTTGGCTGCTGCTATGGCCGCACGCTTATCCGTGGTCTTGAGGCTGCGCTTTATTGGTCTACCTTCATATGTGCGTGCCCACCAATAAGGTGATGATGCGACTTGGAATATGATCAGCTTGGGTGGGTATTTGGGGATACGCGTGATGGTATCGGGGATGGGTACCACGCTGCGCTTCTTTAGAGCTTTAGCAGGAGCTTTTGGAGAGCTGTCGTCTGGCATCTATGGCTAACCCCATGAGTAAGAACCAAGGGTAATGTAGCATGGTTTTGACCATGCTACAACCGGTGCCATAAGTTATTGTAAAATAACGATAATACGTGAAATGTTGGGAGCGACTAAATTATTACGAAAGCTGTGCTCTACCAACTGAGCTAAAGCGGCAACGCGCGGTTCAATACATGAGTTCCGGCGATTTTCCTACCCCCTTTTAGCATATAGGCTTCAGAACGGCGCAAATTATTCGTGCCCAGGACCCGGGTCGTCGGGCGAATGGGGCAGTGGAAATATAACATCTGCCTTTGTTTTACGTACCGATTTTGGAATTTCGTCCACTTGCGCTTGCGTTGCTAGGAATGCGGAGGCAGAGAGCGTTTTTTTGGCGCCAGGGCCCGAATACTGACCGACCTGAGCCACGTTCGACGTCGAATTGGCCGAACCTAGCGAGCGAATAGCGCCATTTAAAAGGTCAGAAATCCGTCGATCAATCAGGGTCTCGGCGGGTTTTGCCCAGGTAAACACGTCTAATTTACCCGTTAATGGCGAGCTTGCCGCCCAAACGTCACTGATCAATCCATCTCCGATCCAACTCGGGTCGCGTGGTGCGTGCGACGCGCGTCCTAGCCATTCCCGAACCCGTCCGCTATCGCCATTTTCTACCCGTTCAAGTTCAGCCATGAGCAGGCAAATGCGAACAGTTGGCGTTGTTTCAAGCAGTGGTTCAATCGCTTGCCGAGCCTTTTTTAAGTCACGCGTCTCAATATAGGTCAGCGCTAACGCATAGCGGCTTTCTACATCGTTTGGCTTGAGTGCCGCGAGCTTTTTTGCCCGGGCCAGCCGCTCCCGAGCAGCATCGCCTGGACGAACGGCGAGATAAGATTCAGCAATTTCGGGATGCGGATTTAATTTCCACGCGGCTTCAAGAATGCGGGATGCCTTTCGGTAGTCCCCTTGGCGCGATAGGAGTCGCGCGAAAATAATCTGTGCGGGTACAAGCTCCGGGGCTAATTTTGACGCCTCCCGCGCGGCTTCAATCGCACCTTCAGGATTACCGTCGCCATGAGATAACGCATCGGCTGTCAGCAATACGGCCCGCTTACGCTTGCGCTCGTTCCGTTCAAAGGCAGAGCTACCGCGATCCAGTGCCATAAGCGCCTTTTGCCAATCGCGGGTCTTTGCATAGTGTTCAATCAATGCGTCGACTGCCCATGCTGCTTTGGGAGAAAGGTTTATCGTTTCCTCTGCATATTTAAACGCTTCGTGCTCACGCCCAGCGCGTTGCGCTTCAATGTAAAGGCCGCGTAGTCCGAGGAGCTTTGTATCAGGACTTGAAAGCATATCGTGAAAGGCCCGCGAAGCGCCCGCGGTATCGCCATCCATCTGCGCCGCCTGTGCCGACAGGAGTAATGCCAATGGCTCTCGGCCCAATAGCCGCGCTGCTTCGGACGCGCTTCGTTGCGCCACTTTCGCGTCGCCTGCACCTACAGCGATCATACCACGAGAAATCGCGAGATTACCTTTGTGCCTTTGTCGGGCATGCCAACCAATCGAAATAAGACTCGGCAAACTAAAAATAAATCGAAGGATAGACCAAATAATAGTTAGCGTAATCGCGAGGATAAAAACGGTAATCGCGGCGACGGCCAAGGATGCTTCGCCTTTAAATCCCAACAGGGTGACCGTGACGCCACCCGGCATGTCGGATAGCCAAGCCAATCCAAGCGCCACCGATGTCAGGATAATAAGCGTGAGAATGAGCCGGATCATTGACCTGCCCCCCGCACGTTCAGAGTATGAAGTGTATCGCTTACCAAAGTATCCGCTGCCGATTCTACGTCTAATCTTCCTTGAAGTCGTGAAGCCCAAACCGAGAGGGATTGCCTATTCGGTTCAGGCAGCGATTGCCATAGTGTAAGGGCCTTTGCGCCTTGATGATTGGCGATAGCTATCTGGATTTCCGCGATACCAGATTTTGTGTTGGTAACGACCTGATCCGCAGGCGTAATCGTCACAAAATGCGACAGAACATCTAATGCACGATCGCTAATCGTTGCGGACGGAAGAGATGTTGAAGCATCGGCACGCATGGGCGCAGTTACGATTTGGATAAATTCATGTCCCAATGAATCGTAGGATATCGGCCCAGTCAGTGCAAAATTACGTAACGGCGTAATTTCCGCGGATGGTCCAGATAGCGCGATGAGTGCATCATATTCATTTTTGTAAGGCGTGTTCTCCGCGACGTGATCTTTGATGAGTGCAGCAAGGGTCAAGCGTAATGCACTTTTGCTCAAGACCCCATCCGATAATGTTTGTTGATCTGACAAATGCCCCATGACTTCTTCAAGTGTTTTAAGGCGATTGGTCAACGACACAAAATCTGGCGATAATTTTAACGATTGGGATAATGATTGACGAGTCTCGATTGTATCCGCTTCCGCTTTTGTCACTCGGGCTTCAAGCGCTTTTAGAGATGATTGCGGAGCAAGCTGGTCGATCATCGATTCAAGCGCGATTAGGCGCTCCGATGCGGTATTCTTACCTGGAATAAAATAGAGAGTGCTTGCTACTAATAGTCCCCCAATAAGGCTACCCGCAAATGCAGCCACGATCCAATGCAGATTAATTTTTGGTGACGAACGTAGCCCGTCATCGGTCCCGGTTCCCGAAAGAGGTTTTCCCGAATTTATCTCTTCGGCGGCAAGATCGATGACGGGAGGTTCGGATCTCGTGCGCTTTGATGTGCTCGGGCTTTGCGCGTCGGCGCTCGCTTCATTTTCTGTCATGTTTTAGCGCGCTCCCGCTTCACTTGCCTATCAGCCTATCATTAGGCCTCATCATCGACGCTTAAGGTTTATACTTCCTTGATCTAGAACAGATTAAGGCAAAACGCGTGCGAGCAATTCTAAAAGACTATTTTCGTTCGCTGCCATTGAACAAGCGACAATTGGGCAATGTATTTTGATGAGTGGTGAGGCGACGTCATCAGAGAGGCAAAGGTGGGGGATGGTTTTGAGCTGGGCTAGAACATCCGATTGTTCCGCCAAATGAAGTAAGGTTTCAACGGAAGCGCGCGAAAAATGCAAAGCCGCATCCACCTGCCTTAGCACCTCCGGAGGGGCATCGGGCCATGCATTGACGGGTTGCGCATGATAGAGTTCGATGCTTGTCACCTCATAGCCTGCCTTGCGAAGCTCATCTTCGACGATGGGTTTACGTGGCGTACCCGTAAGGTACAGAAACTTCGCTTCAGGTGAATAAGTGGTCTTTATATCTGAAACGAGCTTAGCGCCTGACCCCCCAGCGACAATAACGGACAAGAAACCCAAATCGCGTGCAATCTTAGCTGTCTTTTCACCAACACAATGAAGAGGCCTCGATTTCAATCGGGTAATATCCGCCGCTTGCAACATACGGAACGCATTGGCACTTGTTGCCAGAAGTGCTGCAAAGGGAGTGTGGGGCAGTGAAGTTCCTGTGGCAATAATTTTGGTTGCTGGGAGCGATAAAGACGCATAGCCCAACTCAACCAGTCGCTTGGTGGTCGCTGATGCGTCCGGTTCCGGGCGCGTGATTAGAATGCTCATTCGCCTTGCATATGAATTTCTGGCGGCAAGACCGCAAGGATATCACGGGCTGCTTTTTCACCAATCATGGCAGCATCGTTGACGGATCCCGCACCATTCGCCGTGAAGGATTGGCGGCCATCATTGCTGAGATAGAGACCATGAAAAGTTAGCTGATCGCCCACGATGATCGCGTGGCCAGCAATTGGTGTTCGGCAAGACCCGTCCAACATTTTGAGAAAAGCTCGCTCTGTTGCAAGCGCAATGGCCGTATTCATATCAGCGATCATGGAGAACGCTTCAAGCGCCCGTTCATCGCTGCTGCGCGCAGTCACACCAACCGCACCTTGCCCAATGGCCGGTGGAAAAGTGTCGAGCGGTAGAATGGCAGCCGCTTTGTTGGCAATTCCCAGCCGTTTGAGGCCCGCAAGCGCCAAAAGCGTCGCGTCGACTTCACCTTCTGCCGATTTTCTGATCCGTGTATCGACATTTCCACGCAGAACTTGCGTTTTAAGGTCAGGGCGTATTCGTTTAACGAGGGCAGCGCGGCGAAGGCTAGCCGTTCCCACAATGCCGCCGAGGGGCAGGTCCTCGATCGATTTATATTTTGCTGAAATGAGACAATCGCGGACATCTTCGCGGGGCAAATAGCCAATAATATCAATGCCGTCTGGAAAAGCCGTTGGCATGTCTTTGGCCGAGTGCACGGCTAAATCGATATCGCCAGCTAACATTGCCTCGTCGATTTCCTTCGTAAACGCGCCTTTTCCGCCGACCAGTGCCTGTCCACCGGCTTGGCTCATATCGCCCGAAGTCCGGATAATGACGAGTTCAATCGCCTCGTCTGGTAATTTTAAGGCTTGGCGAAGGCGCGAGGCCACTTCATTGGCCTGCCAAAGGGCTAGAGGGCTACCCCGCGTCCCAATCTTGAACCCTTTTCCTGCCATTCGCCTTAAACCTTGCTCTTTTTCCCGCTCCTATGCGATGTCCATCCAGAATCATCGCAATGGCTTACGGCTTCATTTATACGGGGTTGCTAAGCGGTGCGAAAGAGGCCCTGAAATTTTGGCTCAGGTACATTTATTGAAGAGAAGGGGCGCTATGCGCGTTCTAGGTATTGAAACGACCTGTGATGAAACCGCGGTTTCCGTCGTCGAAAGTGATCGGGATGGTGAAGGCCGGATTCTGTCGAACGAAATCTTAAGCCAAATCAAGGCTCACCAAGCCTATGGCGGCGTCGTACCGGAAATCGCCGCGCGTGCCCACATCGAAGTGATCGATATTCTTGTGAGGCAGGCTTTACTAACGGCCGGAATGAAACTTTCCGATATGGATGGTATCGCTGCGGCTGCTGGCCCTGGACTTATCGGCGGCGTGATGGTTGGTTTAACAACAGGCAAAGCTCTTTCGCTTGTAGCCCAGAAACCATTTTTAGCGGTCAATCATCTTGAGGCGCATGCTCTATCACCCCGTTTGACCGATGGTGTTGATTTTCCCTTCTTGTTATTACTCGCATCGGGTGGGCACTCGCAATTGCTCTTCGTGCGGGGCGTTGGCGATTATGTTCGCCTCGGCTCGACGATCGATGATGCGATTGGTGAAGCCTTCGATAAAGTCGCCAAAATGCTCGGGCTTCCCTATCCGGGTGGACCTGAAGTCGAAAGGTTAGCGCTCGAGGGCAATCCGGAGCAGTTCGCGTTTCCTCGTCCAATGCAGGGTCGAAAGGAGCCTGATTTCTCCTTGTCCGGATTAAAGACGGCGGTACGGATTGAGGCTGAAAAAATAGCGCCTCTTACAGTCACGGATATCAAAAATATCTGCGCATCGTTTCAAGCTGCGATTGTGGATGTTGTCGCAGATCGAACTAAAATGGCACTCAAAGTCGCGCGAGCCACTTATACGGAGCCGAAGGCGATTGTGATTGCGGGTGGCGTTGCTGCCAATCTTGCGATGCGACGCGCTTTGCAGCGTCTGGCAAGTGACAATGGTCTTCCACTTGTTGCGCCGCCAGTAGCCTTATGTACCGATAATGGCGCAATGATCGCCTGGGCCGGTATTGAACGGTTGAGGCTCGGTTTGATTGACGGCTTGGATTTCGCCCCGCGTGCGCGTTGGGCGCTCGAAGCGAAGGTTGCCATCCATGTTTGAACGTATTTCTGTTATTGGCTCCGGTGCATGGGGAACCGCTTTGGCTCTCGCAGCGGCTCGGGCAGGCCGAAAGGTCACTCTATGGAGCCGTGACGTCGATCAAGTCGAATCGATGCAATCCACCCGAGAGAACAGCCGCCGATTGCCAGGCATCCTATTGCCGGACGCGATTACGGTCACCGCCTCGATTAAAGACGCCGTGGACCACGGTCGTGCCATTTTATTGGCTGTGCCAGCTCAAGCCTTGCGGGATATGGCGATAGCACTCTCTTTGGTTGTTAAGCGTGGTATTCCACTCATTGTTTGCGCCAAGGGAATTGATCGCCAAAGCGGTGAATTTATGAGTGAAATCGTAACCGATGCGATCCCGGGCGCAATGCCTGCGATTCTTTCAGGTCCGAGTTTTGCGGATGATGTGGCGCGTGGATTGCCGACTGCCGTGGTCCTTGCAGCACCGCTGGGTGAAATCGCGGAAGCATTGGCTAAAGCGCTGAGTTCATCCAGTTTTCGCGTTTATCATTCGTCGGATGTGCGTGGCGTTGAGATTGGTGGCGCGGCAAAAAACGTTTTGGCGATTGCAGCCGGAATTGTCGAAGGCCGCGGCTTAGGCGAGAGTGCGCGTGCAGCTTTGGTAGCGCGTGGATTTGCCGAGTTACGGCGCTTTGCTGAAAGTTATCAAGCTAAGCCTGAGACGTTGATGGGTCTATCTGGCCTCGGCGATTTGGTGCTTACGGCCGGCTCTTTGAAATCACGAAATTTTGCTTTCGGATACGATCTTGGACGCGGAAAATCCGTATCAGAAGCAGGCGGTAGTAAATTAGCCGAAGGTGTTTTTACCGCCCATGTGCTCGTCGAAATGGCGCGCGCGCGCGGCGTTGAAATGCCTATCGCCGAGGCCGTTTCGGTCATTTTAGACAACAGGCTAACCGTTGACGGCGCAATCGATCGGTTGATGACGAGACCTGTGAAGGGGGAATAAACGAATGGCACACTGGCTCTATAAATCGGAACCTTTCAAATGGTCGTGGCAACAACAGGTAGAGGCTGGAGCGAAAGGCACCTTCTGGAATGGTGTTCGCAATCACTCCGCTAAGCTCAACATGATCGCGATGAAAAAAGGCGACACCGGCTTTTTCTATCATTCCAACGAGGGCAAAGAGATCGTCGGCATCGTGGAAGTGATAAAAGAGGCTTATCCGGACCCTACCGCCGAGCCGGGTGAGCCTTGGGTTGTGGTGGATATCAAGGCTATCAAGCCGCTCCTCAAGCCCGTGACTCTTGCCACTGTTAAAGCGGAACCGCGCTTGGCCAAAATGTCGTTGGTAACCTCGATGCGCCTATCGGTTCAGCCGGTAACGGAGGAGGAATGGAAGGTTGTTTGCGAATTGGGTAGCATTTAAAAAGTTATTGACCTTACGTCATATTATTTTCAAAATTCATTGAAATGTTTGTAAGCCTGATGAGCTAATCAAGTCGGAAGGATCAGACAAACGTGACGCCAATTTCTCGGATGTTTGCCTTTCTCGGCCTTGTATTATGCATTTTCATCTCCCCCGTCCAAACTGTCTTTGCCAGCCCTGAGCCAGAAATTGTTATAGTGCCGGTTCGCATAGCCAATAGTGATTGGAACGTTCATGTACAGCTTTTCAAGCCTGAAGGTACAGGGCCCTTTCCGCTTCTAGTTTTCTCTCACGGGCGGGCGGCGAAGTCGGAAGATCGCGCGAATTTAAAATATCCTGTTTTGCGTGGTCATGTTGATTTTTGGTTACGCCAAGGATTTGCGGTTTTGGCACCCTTTCGTCCGGGGTATGGCGAGACGGGCGGCACGGATATCGAAACGGGTGGAATTCATATCAGTCAAAATGGTGAATGCACCGGAAATCCCACTTATAATCAAGCTGCCGAGCGTGCCGCCGACACGATTGCTGCAACTGTCCGATGGGCGCAGAAGCAACCTTGGGTGAAAGCCGATACGATCGTATTGGCTGGACAATCGGTAGGTGGAATGGCAACGGTTGCCGCAGGCGCACGCAATTTACGCAGCGTCATTGGATATATCAATTTGGGGCTGACATAGATAAGGTTTAAGTATTTATACTTTGACCCATTCGGCGAGCGTCTTCAAGAGGTTGCTGGCTGGTCGATGATTGAAGCGCCATTCGCACTCTTTTAGAAACAGA
>CAIRGA010000060.1 GCA_903877935.1 uncultured Hyphomicrobiales bacterium | reverse complement strand
TCTGGCAAACTGCTTGCGGGTGATATCGGTCCACATCGTCGATCTCCATTGAAGTTTTGCAACCACAACGGAACCACAAACGACTGATATTACTCAACTTTTTTTTCGGTCAGGCTCTTAAGGCGTTAAATCAAAAGAAAAACCGGCACAGAAGTTCATGAATTTTCGAATATCAACCATTAAAAATGCGCGCATGATAATGCGAAAAAGATTTAAAGATCAGTTTCATAATAAGCGGCTTGTGCCTCCTGCTGAGTATTTTCAACGATTCATAGCTATAAAGGATCATGGGCGCGCACCGACGATATAACGAGAACCACGGTCATTTAGGTTTGCGCGAAAGGTGGCTTTCTTAAAGCCAGCCGGAATTGATCAGCGAAATGCTTAGCTATGTTCGGTCATACCCTTACTTTTCAATCTAACTTAACATAATCAGACGTATTTACACCAACTTCAAGTGCAGCTGATTCTAACTGCGCCCATGTTTCTGGATCAACGGGGATGCCGCTAACCCGTCTTTCTGCACGGATGCGATCCTCTAACTCCCCTGGCAATATCACGGGATTTTCCGGATCTAAGGGTGGCGATGCTGTGGTCCATTTAATAAGTTGCTCAATATCAGAAGCGAAAAAATCTGTCCCCGAAAAGTATGCCGGATCAAATGCAATCGAAAGCATGTTATTGACCAAGCGGCCCGCAGTTGGGCTCTTCGAATTGCTAGCAAATCCGCCAGTGAGAGACCCGGCAAGCACTTCGCAGAAAAATGAAAGCCCGGAACCTTTATGGCCGCCGAAAGGTAAGATCGCCCCTGGCGGATCAGCATAAAATGAATCGGGATCAGTTGTTGGTTTACCGTTGCCGTCGATTACTGAGCCAGGTGGGAGTAATTGATGCTTGTTTCGCATCATTTGGATCTTGCCTTCAGCTATAACTGAAGTTGCGATGTCTAGAACCAATGGGCCGTTTGCGGAAGGTGTTCCGGCCGCCACCGGGTTTGCGGAAAGTCGCCGGTCAGAGCCACCATGCGGTGCCACAAGAATTCCATATCCGGAAGTATTGACGAAGTGAAATGAGGGAAACCCGGCATTTGCGAGTTGCTCTGCCCACGCGCCGATACGACCAAGATGTGCAGAATTCCGAATTGCGGCGACTGCAAAGCCAGTATTTTTCACTCGATCAATGAGCATCTGCATGGCCTCTAAGCCGATGACTTGACCGTAGCCGAATTGGCCGTCGATTAGGAGAGCCGCACCTTTATCGCGCACCACCTTTATGTGCTGGTTCGGCAAAACCTCTCCACGGCGTTGCCAATGTACATATTTGGCAATACGAACAATCCCGTGTGAATCATGGCCCGCCAGATTGGCTTCCACCAGATGATTTGAAATGATCGTAGCTTCTGCCTTTTCTGATCCCGTTGCTTGGAAAATGGCGCATCCCAAGTTGGCAAGGCTGTTCGAATTTATAAGGTTCATGAATTTACAACATCGGTTGAATGCAAACGAGTGTCCGAAAGCGATACTAACTTCAAAGCAAATTCAACTGCTTCGATCATGCTTTCGGCCGACGCAATCCCCTTGCCGGCAATATCGAAGGCGGTACCATGATCAACTGAAGTTCGAACAAAAGGTAGGCCGAGTGTGATGTTGACACCTGACAAACCAAGCCAGCGTCCGCTATTTGGATCTATCCGAAATCCAAGCAATTTGATTGGTATGTGGCCTTGGTCGTGATAGATTGCAATGACAGCATCAAACTCGCGTGCCAATGCTCTCACAAAAACCGTATCTCCGGGTATTGGACCTACAACTGCCAAGCCATTTTTTTGATAGCGTTGGACGACGGGGGCGATAACGTTTGCGTCCTCTGTTCCAAAAAGACCAGATTCGCCTGCATGGGGGTTAAGGCCGGCTACCGCGAGGCGCGGCTGCGCGATTCCCAAACGCTGCAAAACGTCACAGGTTAGATCAATGACTCGGCTTAGCCGAGCGTCAGTCAGGAGGGCTGGAACATTGGCAAGTGCCGTATGTGTAGTCACATGTGAAACGCGCAAATCACCATGCGCTAGCATCATGCAGGTTCCCGACGTGCAGCTTAATTCTGCAAGCATTTCGGTGTGACCTGAAAATTGGTGGCCAGCGAGGTTAACCGCCTCTTTGGAGATGGGTGCCG
>CAIRGA010000059.1 GCA_903877935.1 uncultured Hyphomicrobiales bacterium | reverse complement strand
GTATCGAGCATCACGACATCGAAGCCGCCCAAGCGCGCCGTTTCCATCGCGCGCTTGGCGATTTGAACCGCGCTTTGGCCCGCAACAATCGGCAAGACCTCGATTGAAAGCTGCTTGCCGAGGCTGGCCAATTGCTCCATCGCCGCCGGACGGCGCGTGTCAAGCGAGGCCATCAGCACCTTGCGCTTCATGCGGTCGGTGAGCCTACGGGCGATTTTACCGGTCGAGGTGGTTTTACCCGAGCCCTGCAAGCCGACCATGAGGATGGCAACCGGCGGCACGGCTTCAAGATCAATCGGCGACGCTTCCGAGCCTAAGGTATCAACCAGAACATCATTGACGATCTTGATGACCATCTGGCCCGGCGAGACCGAGCGGACAACTTCTGCACCAACCGCGCGTTCACGGACTTTGTCGGTAAAGCTGCGCACCACATCGAGCGCGACATCGGCCTCGATCAGCGCACGGCGGACTTCGCGGAGCGCGAGGTTCACGTCCTCCTCGCTCAGCGCGCCGCGACGCGTGAGTGCGTTCAGAATGCCGGAGAGCTTGTCGCTCAGACTTTCGAACATCGAAGACCTTTAACCCGTTAGGACAGCAAACAGCCCAAAGCCAAACGCGCCCGAGGGCGCAACGCGCTGTCGGACGTGGACCTCCGATCTCTCGGATCGGGCGGTGGCTCAAGGACGTAACCGTCGATGAATGCGCTGGATGTAGGGGAAATGGGGGGAAGAGTCAAGGAAAGGGAGGTTGTGAACTGATGCGAAAGGCATATCATTTTACCTTTAGCCATGCCAGAGTCCCTACAAATAAAACGGCAGGCGACACTGGCCGCCTGCCATTCAACCGCCCGTCAATTCAGCTTCGCCCCTTTCGGTGCGCGCTCCACGGATACGCCATGCTCGCCGATGATCAGCCCCAGTGGGCCGGCGGTTACCGGTACGTGATCGCCGTCTTTCACCGCGCCCGACAAAATCAGCTCAGCCAACGCATCCTGCACGTTTTTCTGGATCACCCGTTTCAAAGGCCGTGCGCCATAGGCGGAATCATAGCCTTTTTCGGCAAGCCATTCGCGCGCTTCGGGCTTTAATTCGATGACGATTTTTCGGTCCGCCAGCAACTGATCAAGCCGCTTCATTTGGATGTCGACAATCGCACCCATCTGATCGCGCTTTAGGCGATGGAAGAGGATGATTTCGTCGATACGATTCAAGAATTCCGGCCGGAAATGCGAGCGCACCACGCCCATCACGTCTTCGCGTACTTCGTCGGAATCATGCCCTTCTGTTTGCAGCACAAGAAATTCAGCACCGAGATTGGACGTCATGATGATCAACGTGTTGCGGAAATCAACCGCACGGCCTTGGCCGTCGGTGAGACGTCCGTCATCAAGCACTTGCAGCAACACGTTAAACACATCCGGGTGCGCTTTTTCGATTTCGTCGAACAGGATCACCTGATAGGGCCTGCGCCGAACAGCTTCCGTCAACGCGCCGCCTTCCTCATAGCCGACATAGCCGGGAGGGGCACCGATCAGCCGCGCGACCGAGTGCTTCTCCATATATTCGGACATATCGATGCGGACCATCGCGGTTTCATCATCGAACATATAAGAGGCAAGCGCTTTGGTGAGTTCGGTTTTGCCAACCCCCGTCGGCCCCAAAAACATGAACGAACCAATCGGGCGATGCGGATCCTGTAAGCCGGCACGGGCGCGACGGATGGCGGTCGAAACGGCAATCACCGCCTCTTCTTGGCCAACCACGCGTTTGCCGATTTCCAATTCCATGCGCAAAAGCTTGTCTTTCTCGCCTTCGAGCATTTTATCAACCGGCACACCGGTCCAACGCGAAACAACTTGCGCAACATCGTTGGCGGTGACGGCTTCTGCCACCATCGCGTCTTTGCTTTCCGCGCCCTCATTGGCCGCAAGCTTTTTCTCCAAATCGGGAATTAATCCGTAGGCCAGTTCGCCTGCCTTTTGATATTCGCCTTTCCGTTGCGCATTGGCGAGATCGGTGCGGGCTTGCTCAAGCTGCTCCTTGATTTTCTGCGCAGCTCCTAGCTTGTCCTTCTCAGACTTCCAGCGTTGCGTGAGCGACGCCGATTTTTCCTCTAATCCCGCAAGCTCAACCTCGATTTTACCCAGGCGGTCTTTCGAGCCTGCATCGGTCTCCTTTTTCAGCGCCTCTTGTTCAATGCGAAGCTGCACGATGCGGCGATCGAGCTCGTCAAGTTCTTCTGGCTTGGAATCCACCTGCATCCGCAAACGCGCTGACGCTTCATCAACCAAATCAATCGCTTTATCGGGCAAAAAACGATCCGTGATATAGCGGTTCGAAAGCGTTGCGGCGGCAACGATCGCCGCGTCCGTAATGCGCACACCGTGATGCAGTTCGTATTTTTCCTTCAATCCACGAAGGATTGATACCGTATCTTCAACGCTTGGCTCGCTTACAAAAATCGGCTGGAACCGACGCGCAAGGGCCGCGTCTTTTTCAACATGTTTGCGATATTCATCGAGCGTCGTCGCACCCACGCAATGCAATTCGCCACGTGCCAAAGCGGGTTTGAGCAAATTCGAGGCGTCCATTGCGCCATCCGCTTTGCCGGCCCCAACGAGTGTATGCATCTCATCGATGAAGAGAATGATGCCGCCTTCGGCAGAGGTCACTTCCGAGAGCACGGATTTCAACCGCTCTTCAAATTCACCGCGATATTTTGCACCCGCAATCAGCGAGCCCATATCAAGCGAGAGCAACTTCTTATCGGTCAAACTTTCCGGCACATCGCCATTGATGATGCGCAGGGCCAAGCCTTCGGCAATCGCGGTTTTGCCGACGCCCGGCTCACCGATCAGCACTGGATTGTTTTTCGTTCGCCGCGAAAGCACTTGAATGGCACGACGAATTTCTTCATCGCGACCAATCACAGGGTCTAGCTTGCCGGTGCGTGCAGCTTCGGTGAGATCGCGGGTATATTTTTTGAGTGCTTCATAAGCGTTTTCAGCCGAGGCATTATCAGCCGTGCGGCCTTTCCGTAAATCATTGATCGCGGTGTTGAGCGCTTGCGGGCTAACGCCGGATTTGGCGAGTACTTTGCCCGCATCCATATCTTTTTCAGTGGCGAGCGCCAGCAACATCCGCTCGACAGTCACGTAAGAATCGCCCGCTTTTACGGCAATTTTTTGCGCGGTGTCGAAAAGCTTGGCGAGATCGCGGCTTGCGCCCGGTTGCGAGGCAGCGCCTGAGACTTTTGCCTGCTTGGAAAGGAGCTCTTCAGTGAGCACCGAGGCCTGCTTTGCATTACCACCCGCGCGGCCAATGAGGCCTGCCGATAGGCCTTCATTATCGTCGAGCAAAACTTTTAAAAGATGCTCGGGAAGAAATTGCGGATGCCCTTCGCGCATAGCGAGCATTTGGCCGGATTGAACGAAGCCTTTTGCACGGTCGGTATATTTCTCAAAATCCATAAACGGTCTCCTTTTGGCCGCGTCAGCTCCGTCCCACCATAAGGCCCAGATTGCCGCTCCGGTTTGAGGCTCCTCAAAGTGTAAGCGAGCCCTTCGATCAAGAGATAAGAACGCATGGGCTTAAGCGAAAGGGGTAAGCCCATAAGTAGCGGCCACAAAAAAGGAGGCCATCGGGCCTCCTTTTGTCTAACCTTGATTGTTCCTCAAACCTTATTCACCGTCTGGGGCCACATCCGGCGCTTGAACCTTCGGTGGGCGACCACGGCGACGAACGCCGACAGGCTCAACAAAGGTTGGATCAACCGGCACCGCGGTTTCAACGAAAACGGGCTCAATCGGCGTCTCCGACGCGACCGTGTTCCGCACGGGCGCTGTGATGAAAGACGGCAGGCCTGGCTGTTCGGCCTCAATCGGCATCGGTTCGTTTCTTGGAAACCGCCGATCGGGACCGCCGCGCTCATAGCGTCCGCCTTCGCGCGGTGGACGCTGATCGCGTTGTTCGCGGGGTTGAAACTCACGTTGCTCGCGGGGCTGGAAGTCGCGCGGTGGACGCTGATCACGTTGCTCACGGGGTTGGAATTCCCGTGGCTCGCGCGGTTGAAAGTCGCCGCCTGCCGGCGCATCCCGAGGCTCGCGCTGTTCGCGCGGCTGGAAATTACGATTGTCACGCGGTGGCCGTGGTCCGCGCTGATCGCGGTTATCCCGTGGCTGATAGGATTGCTCGCGGGGCTGGAACTCGCCCTGCGGTTCTTCTTCACCCTCAGACACGCCTTGACCAAACGCACGCGTTTCGGCCTGTCCTTGCCCCTGACCGAAGGAGCCCTCTTCCTCACCCTCTTCACCATCTGCTTCCGGTTGGTCGAAGCCCCGGAAACCGGGATTGGCGATGCGGAACTGTTCTTGGGCGGCTGCAATCAGGCGGAAATAATGCTCGGCATGCTGAAAAAAGCTCTCAGCCGCCACGTGATCGCCGGTTGCTTGCGCGTCACGTCCGAGTTGAACGTATTTTTCCGCGATATTTTGCGCCGTGCCGCGTACTTTGACGTCAGGACCGTTCGATTCATACGAGCGCGTCAGCGGATTTGGACCTTTACCGCCGCCGCCACCGCCGCCATTGCTACGGTTACGGCCACGCATGCGCTTGTTCTGATGATTAGGTCTCATCGAACGACCTTCTTCTCTATAATTATTCATGATGGGTAATTATTTTCGACCTTTAAGGGTTCATATGCCAGTGCGAAGCGGCTTCCGGTTGCTTGCTCAAAGCCTCAAAGGCCAAACAAAAGCAGCAACTGGCTCATTATATTTAAGAGATGGGCCGACGGATCATTCGCTCGGTTCAATCTTGCCCGGCCAGCCTCTCGGCCAACAATCCATTACTCTTCTCTACACGGTCGATCTGCTAACCGCAATTACCTTTTTATTGATTTAACAACCGATTTAGGATCAGAAGGGCCGGCGAAGTACAATCGCACGTGGCCTCGCGCCAAAATCGGCGAAGGGGCCTTCGAGCTCATATCCAAGGCCCGAAAAGATTTTTGGCACGCTTTCAGACTGATCCGACCCGATTTCGAGCGCAACGACTCCGCCCGGCGCCAATAATGAGGGAATGGCGTCCGCAATCGCGCGATAGGCATCAAGCCCATCCCGCCCGCCGGAAAGCGCCAAACGCGGATCATGGACGCGCACTTCGACCTCCAGCGTGTCGATAATCGGGTCTGCAATATAGGGCGGATTGGACACGATGAGATCAAATGGTCCGGTGATTCCCTCGGCCCAATTGGCCTGATGGAATGCCGCGCGGGCAGCAACACCGTTGCGTTCCGCATTGATCCGCGCGGTGGCAACCGCTCCTGCAGCAATATCAACGCCCACGCCGGTCGCGCCCGGCATTTCATGCAACAAAGAGACGAGCAGACACCCAGAGCCGGTACCAAGATCAAGGATCCGCAAACCCTCGCTCGCATGGCGGCGGTCTTTGAGGGCGATTAGAGCGGCAGCGACCACCGTTTCGCTATCGGGGCGCGGAACAAGGGTTTCGGCAACAAGCGTAAAGGGCAGGCTCCAGAACTCCCATTCACCCAAAATGCGCGCGACCGGTACGCGGGTTAGCCGCTTTTGAACATGGGAGGCCAATTTTTGTGCGGCTTCTGCGCCCAAAGCTTCGCGCGGCGCCTTGATGAGGTCTGTATGAACAATGCCTGCCGCGTCGAGCATCAGAAGCCGGGCATCGCGTTGCGCCGTTTCAATGCCGATTTGCCGGAACACTTCACCAAGATGCTTGAGGGCGTCAATCCGTGTCATCTGATCAGAAATCTGGCTCATGAACGATCCTCAGCTCCAAGCAATGCGGCCTGATGTTCGGCTATTAACGGGTCAATCACATCATCCAGCGCGGTTCCGGCTACAATTTCCGGCAATTTATATAAGGTCAAATTGATCCGGTGATCTGTTAGCCGACCTTGCGGAAAATTATAGGTTCGGATTCGTTCGGATCGATCGCCGGAGCCCACTTGTCCGCGCCTGTTTTCAGCTTCGGCATCGGCTTGTTTTCGGCGTTGCATGTCGAAAAGCCGGGTCCGTAATACGTCCATTGCTTTTGCGCGGTTGCGGTGCTGCGAGCGTTCATCCTGCATCATCACCACAATGCCAGACGGGGTATGCGTCATGCGGATTGCGCTTTCGGTCTTGTTGACGTGCTGACCACCGGCACCTTGGGCGCGCATGGTTTCAATCACGAGATCCTTGTCATCGATGGTCAAATCCAGCGGCTCGGCAATGGGCAAAACGGCAACAGTCGCCGCCGACGTATGGACACGGCCTTGCGTTTCCGTATCGGGCACGCGCTGGACGCGATGCACGCCGCTTTCAAATTTCAGTTTTCCGAAAACGCCAATGCCGCGGACCTCCGCAATGATTTCCTTATAGCCACCCATCGTGCCTTCTGAGGCTGAGAGCACTTCCATCGTCCAACGGCGTAGATCGGCGTAGCGCTGATACATCCGGAAAAGATCGCCGGCGAAAAGCGCTGCTTCATCGCCGCCCGTCCCCGCGCGCACTTCGAGGATCGCGCCGCGCTCATCGGCGGCATCTTTGGGCAAAAGCATCAATCGTAGCGTGTGCTCGGCTTCCGTTTGACGGATCAAGGCCTCGCGCCGCTCGTCCTCAGCCATGCCACGCATTTCGGAATCACTCGATGCATCGGCGATAAGCTCGTCCAAACCTGCAATGTCTTTTTCGATGGCACGAACATTCACAATCGCTTCAACGACAGGATCAAGATCGGAGAGTTCGCGCGATAAAGCGACAAAGGATTCCGCATCTGGACCGCTGTTCAGGCGGTCGGAAACGATGGCATGCCGCGCGAGGATGGCATCGAGTTTGTGGGTATCAAATTTCATGAAGGACCGGATCGATAAGATGAAAAGGAGCAGCGAGGGTAACGGCTAGGGGATCGAAGCGTCGCTAAACCGGAACACCGTGATCTCGCGCAAAAGCTTTGATCGCCGGACGCAAGGTTGCGGCGCCGTTGGCGTTTGCAAGCAAGTTATGAAGTTGCTTTTCAATGGCCGTGGCTTGTAATTCAAGCAGCATCGCTTTCACCGGCCCGATCGATGCCGGTGACATGGATAAAGAGCGATAGCCCAACCCGATCAGCACCATGGCTTCAAGGGGCATACTGGCCAATTCACCGCATAACGTCACCGGAATCCCTGCCTTTTTACCGGCATAGGCAATCATTTGAAGCGCTCTTAAGCAAGAAGGACTTAACGGGTCAAAGCGCGATGCCATTTGTGGATTTTCGCGGTCGGCAGCAAACAGGAACTGCATCAAATCATTCGAACCAACTGAGAGAAAATCCGCGCGGGATGCGATGTCGTCGATTTCGAACAAGAGCGAAGGCACTTCTACCATGACACCCAGCTTAATGCTTTCGGGCAGTGTATAGCCATACCGTTCAAGATGGCCCATTTCACGTTTGACCAGCGCCTTTGCCCGATCAAACTCGTCAACGGTTGCCACCATCGGGAACATGATCCGTAAATGCTCTCCGGCGGCGGCTTTCAACATGGCGCGCAGCTGGGCTCGCAATAGACCCGGACGATCAAGCCCAATCCGAATGGCGCGCCAGCCAAGGGCGGGGTTTTCCTCTTCTGCAGTGCGGAGATAGGGAAGAATCTTATCGCCGCCAATATCCAGCGTTCGGAACGTTACAGGACGGCCCCGGGTCGCATCGAGCACCGTGCGATAGAGCGCCATTTGCTCATTGGTTGTCGGCATGCGGGCCGACACCATGAATTGTAATTCCGTTCGAAACAGGCCGATACCCTGAGCGCCGGCCTCATCCATATGGGGCAAATCGATGAGCAGTCCGGCGTTCAGCTGAAGCGCAATATCGACGCCGTCTTTGGTGCGGGACGGCACATCGCGCAATTTGCGATACTGCTCCTGCCGGCGCGCCCGTAGCCGGGCCTTTTCCTTAAACGCATCTTCAACATCGCCTTGCGGACGAACATGGACCTGACCCGCACCGCCATCGACGATAATCGCATCGCCCGGCTCAACCGATCCGGTGATATTTTCAACCGTTCCGATTGCAGGAATACCCAAAGCGCGCGCAACAATGGCGATATGGCTCGTTGGACCGCCTTCCTCGAGTACAAGGCCGCGCAATTTCGAACGGTCATAATCGAGCAAAGCGGCAGGGCCCATTGAGCGCGCAATCAGAATGGCGTTTTCGGGTAGTGTCACCCGCCCGTCAATCATGTCGCGTCCTAAGAGCCGATGCAGCAATCGATTGGCGAGCTCATCGAGATCGTGCAGACGTTCTCTGAGATAGGGATCCGTTTGGCGCAACATCCTTGCGCGGTTATCGGATTGAACGCGCTCGACTGCCGCCTCTGCCGTTAGGCCGGTTTGAACTGCTTCCCGCAAACGCCGCGTCCAGCCGGGATCATTGGCAAACATGCGATAGGTTTCGAGCACTTCGCGGTGCTCGCCACCATGGGCCACATCGCCCCGATCCACCAATTGATCGATGGAGGATCGCAATTCGGCAATGGCTGCATCAAGGCGTTTTTGCTCAACTGCCGGATCATCCGCAATCAGGTTGGAAACAACAACGCGGGGTTCATGCAACACCGCATAGCCGAGGCCCACGCCATCGGCGAGCGATTGGCCTTGCAACACCATCGACCGACGCAGTGCAATGCCGGTACCGGGCCCTGCGAGCGCTTGCAATTCGCCTGAAGCAATAATCTCGGCGAGCACCATTGCGGTGGTCTGGAGCGCCTCGACTTCTTCTTCCATATAGACACGATGGGCGCGGTTTTGGACGACGAGAACGCCAAGCGTATTGCCCGAGCGCAAAACCGGCACACCAAGGAAGGATTGATAGATTTCTTCGCCCGTTTCCGGCCGATAAGAGAACGAGGGGTGCGATTGCGCGTTAGAAAGGTTAAGCGGCTCGGCCTGTTTTGCGATCAAGCCAACCAGACCTTCACCGGCCTTCATGGTCGTAATATGGACGGCTTCGCGCTTCAAACCTTCGGTTGCAAACAGCTCAAGCGTGTTGTCGGCCCGCATGACATAGAAGGAGCACACTTCCGCGACCATATTGGCCGCGATCACCATCACGATCTTATCCAGACGTGCCTGTGCGCTGACCGGTTCCGCCATAACTTCGCGGAGGCGGCGCAATAATACCCTAGGACCACCTAGTGAAGACCGCATTGCCCTCTTGTTCCTATGTCGCCATCGCGACGACGAGCTTGTTCCACCACGACAGGACCACTTGGCCGGGACCCTTGACGCTATGCTTTACCGATTTACGGACAGGAATGCAAAGGCCGCGCCAATGCGAATTGACGAAGCCTAAATATGGTACTGCAGGCCGAATATCAGGCTTGATCGAGGCCGTAAAGGGAATGCAGCGTCCGTACGGCTAACTCCGTATAGGCGCTATCGATCAAAACCGAGAATTTAATCTCAGACGTTGTGATCGCGCGGATATTGATGCCCTTATCCGCCAGCGCCTTAAAGGCGCGGGCTGCAACACCCGCATGGCTGCGCATCCCGACGCCAATTGCTGAAACTTTCACCACATCATTGGCACCTTGCAAGGTTGCATAGCCAATCGTGCCGCGCAGCCCTTCGAGAATGGTCTTGGCCCGCTCGAAATCGGCGGTTGGCACGGTAAAGGTGATATCGGTCGTCGTCGTATCGTCCGAGACAACCTGAATGATCATGTCGACATTGATATTGGCATCCGCCAAAGGCACGAAAATCGCTGCTGCAATGCCGGGCTTGTCGGCAACCCGGCGAAGGGTAATTTGCGCTTCATCTTTCGAATAGGCGATCCCGGTAATGATTTGCTGTTCCACAATATCCTCCTCGCCACAAATGAGCGTACCTGGCTTTGGATCCGCCGGATCGTCAAAAGACGACCGGACATAAGTCGGCACGCGATGGGTCATCGCGAGCTCGACCGAGCGGACTTGCAGCACTTTGGCACCCATCGAGGCCATTTCGAGCATTTCTTCAAAAGCGACCTTTTCGAGCCGCTTGGCTTTCGGCACGATGCGCGGATCGGTCGTGTAAACGCCGTCCACGTCCGTATAAATATCGCAGCGCTCGGCGCCGATAGCGGCGGCAACGGCCACCGCACTGGTGTCGGATCCACCGCGACCCAGCGTCGTCAGGCGGCCTGATTCTTTATGGATCCCTTGGAAACCTGCAATAACGGCTACTTCGCCGTTGGTTCGGAAGCTATCGGTTAGGCCCGATCCGTCGATCCCCAAAATACGCGCCGAGCCATGGGCGTTATCGGTCAGGATCGGGATTTGCCAACCCTGCCAAGACCGAGCTGCAATGCCGATATTTTGCAAAGCGATGGCCAACAGGCCCGATGTCACCTGCTCGCCGGATGCGACCACAGCGTCATATTCGCGCATATCATAGAGCGCGGAAGCGTCTTTGCACCAGGCAACCAATTCATTGGTCTTGCCCGACATGGCCGAAACAACAACGGCCACGTGATAACCGGCCTCGACTTCGCGCTTTACATGCAGCGCAACATTCCGAATCCGGTCAAGATTGGCGACAGATGTGCCGCCGAATTTCATCACGAGGCTTTTTTGAGCAGAGGTTGGCATCGATTATCAGATCATTTCGGTTCAATCATACGAATGCTAGCTTGCTTAAAACGACATCCGAGGTGAAAAAGGCGCACATCCATGACGGCGCAACCTAACGCTGTCAACTTAAAACCGTTACGATTTTTGGTTCGTAAGGGGTGAGGAGCATCATAATGGACACCCAGTTTCAAGGCACGGTCGATAAAGACGAGGTCGCTCGATTTGAGCGGATCGCTAAAACTTGGTGGGATGCCAAAGGCCCGATGGGTGTGCTCCATAAATTCAATCCCGTACGGTTACAGGTCATTCGGGACGGTGCAGCCGATCATTTTAACCGCACAATCGAGAATGGTCGGCCCCTTGAAGGCTTAACGCTGCTCGATATTGGCTGCGGTGGCGGCTTGCTCTGCGAGCCTTTGACGAGGCTTGGCGCAAAAGTGACCGGAATTGATCCGGCACCCACCAATATTGAAGTCGCCAAGCTCCATGCCGCCCAATCGGGACTCGACATTGATTACCGCCAGACAACGGTCGAGGCCTTGGTCGCGGCCGGCGAGCGGTTTGATATCGTGCTGGCGATGGAAGTGGTTGAGCACGTCGCTGATGTCGGAGCATTTGTTTCGGCCTGTACGGCAGCGGTCAAACCGGGCGGCCAACTCCATATGGCGACCTTAAACCGCACCTTGAAGGCGTTTGCTCTGGCCATTGTCGGCGCTGAATTTGTGCTCGGATGGCTGCCCAAAGGCACGCATCAATGGGATAAATTCGTCACCCCGCGTGAATTGAGCGATGCGATTGCCAAAGGCGGCATGGAAATCGACGACCAATCCGGCGTCGTGTTCAACCCATTCAGCAATCAGTGGAAACTCTCGCGCGATATGGATGTCAATTATATGCTGCGTGCCAAAAAACGCTGAAGGCGTTTAATGGCCGACATCGCGACCGGGGGGCAGGGGTAAAACGCTGATCCCTTCTTCGAGTAATTCTTGAACCTCATCGAGCGAGGTTTGGCCGTAAATCTGGCGTTCTTCCGCTTCGCCAAAATGGATGCGGCGCGCTTCTTCGGCAAAATCGGTACCGACATCGTCGGCATTCTTGATCATCTCGTCGCGCAATTCGGCCAAGCGCTCGCGTAATTCGATCATTTCCGGAGACATGAGGATCTCTTCCGATCCCGCGCTGATCCAGTTTGGCTCTTGCGCCACGGGGAGGGAGGCTACAATTTCTTTGTCGGTTCGCGCCACCGATGGCGCCATGATCGCGCGGTCTACCTTGTTAGATTGGCAGACGGGACATTCGACAAAGCCACGCTTTTTCTGCGTGTCAAACGCATCGCCGGACTGAAACCAGCCTTCGAATTGATGGTCGTGATCGCATTGTAGCTGGTATTTGATCACGCCGCGCGGTCTCCCGAATCTGACTTGACGAGGTTCACATGCACAGGGCGGGTATGCCGCAAAGCCGGAATTTTACCCCGCGCATCGCTCACCGCAGCAAGATCGATATCGGCCATAATAATGCCCGGCTCGTCGCCCGCTTCGGCCAAAACCTTGCCCCAAGGGTCGACAATGATCGAATGGCCATAGGTTTCGCGGCCATCCTCATGGACGCCCGCTTGCGCAGCCGAAATCATGAACGCACCGTTTTCAATGGCACGCGCGCGTTGCAAGACGTTCCAATGCGCTTCGCCCGTCTGTTTCGTAAAACAAGCCGGCGCCGATAGAATCGAGCAACCTGCATCCGCCAAGGCCCGGAAGAGATACGGGAAGCGGACATCATAGCAAATCGCCACACCGAGGCGGGCATGCGGGATATCTACCGCCACGGCCTCGACGCCACCGGTGAACGTGTTGGACTCACGCCAGGTTTCGCCATTCGGTAAATCGACATCGAACAAATGCAGCTTGTCATACCGCGCGAGCAAGCCGCCATCCTGACCAATCACAAAGGCGCGGTTTGCTACCTTGTCGCCATTCTTAATCGCGAGCGAGCCGATATGGATGACGATACCCAATTCTTTGGCGAGCGCGCTGAAGGCTGCCAGCATCGGATCTTCCGCCTCGGTTCGAATGGCAGCCAATAAAGCGGGACGGTCGCGGTTGACGATGTTCGAAATTTCCGGCGTTTGCACATAGATGGCGCCAGCCTTCGCGGCCTCGCGGATCATGCGCACGGCATCGTCCAGATTGGCGGCCGGGTCGCGCTTGCCGCGCATTTGCACGCATGCAGCCTTGAATATCTCGGACATCGGCAAATTCCTTAAGCGTTTAAAAGCGGATCAAGCTTGCCTGCACGGTCGAGCGCATAGAGATCGTCGCAGCCGCCGACATGGGTTTCGCCGATAAAAATCTGCGGCACGCTTGAGCGGCCATTCGCCTTTACCGCCATCGCGGCTTGCGCTTCACCACCGGCTGAGACGTCGATCTGCTCATACTTCACGCCCTTTTGCTTCAAAAGGTCGAGGGCTGAATGGCAATAAGGGCACCAAGATTTTGTATAAATAGTGACGGGCTGCATGGTTTATGACCTCTGTCTCACGGATCTGTCATCATATAAGACCATTAACCAGCGTTTGCCACCACCGCGAAAACCAAAAGATCGACGGAGGCCGCGCCTGCCTTCAATAAAGTCCGCGCGGCTGCGTTTCCGGTCGAGGCAGTCGTCATCACATCATCGACCAACACGATCCTGCCGCCACTGATCAATGGACGATCGGCCTCATTCAGCGCAAAGGCTTTTTCGAGATTGGCCGCCCGCTCCCCCCGCGTGAGGCCCACTTGCGGACGGGTTGCCCTGACGCGTTTGAGCGCCTCATAACCCACC
>CAIRGA010000058.1 GCA_903877935.1 uncultured Hyphomicrobiales bacterium | reverse complement strand
GTACCGCTATTGGACGGCGGACACCTTGTTCTTTATATCATTGAGATTATTAGAAAACGTGCGTTAAATCAGAATGTTACGGAAATAATCTTCCGTGTTGGGTTAGCCCTTATTTTATGCCTTACGTTATTTTCGCTGTATGTCGACCTTCGATAAGCGTTAGCGTTAACCATTGACTAATCCTGATTACAAAATTTGATGGGACGTGGCGTAAAAATTTCTGTCAAGTGTTTGCAGTAGGCTACAAAAGCGTTAAAAGGCATATGTCGTATTAGGTCATTCCAATGCTGTGGTGGCCGATGCTCGAATTGGGATCATGTCGCGATGAAATTAGCTAAAGCCGTCTTCATTCTTGGCCGCCGGTCGTTTTTCTTCCTGTCGGTCGTGTTGATGCTCTCCTTCGGTGTTTCGGCGCCGGGGCACGCTGAGACGATCATTGTGAAGGGTAATAGCCGTGTCGATGTGACGACCATTCAATCTTATGTCTCTGGTCAGTCGATTGATGTGGCCAAGAAGGACCTTTTGGCGACCGGTCTTTTTTCGAGCGTCGATGTTGTAAAAAAGGGTGACGAGATCGTCGTTACGGTCAAAGAAAACAACATCATTAATCGCGTGGCGTTTGAGGGTACAAAGCGTCTCAAGTCAGAGATGTTTGATGGTGAGCTGCAGTTGAAGCCGCGCGGCTCGTTTACGCAAGCGGCACTTGACGCTGATATCGCTCGGATTAAGGAAATTTATCAGCGTGTCGGTCGTTCGAGTGTCGATGTTCAATCGCGTATTGTTCAGTTGGAAAATGGCAAGATTGACGTTGTTTTCACGGTTAATGAAGGCAGCAAGACGGGCGTGAAATCGATTGAGTTTGCAGGTAACGCCAATTTCTCGTCGGGACGTCTGCGGGATGAGATGCAAACAACGGAAAGCAATTGGCTTTCATGGATCAAGACATCGGACGTATACGACGCGGATCGGTTGGCCGCTGACGCCGAATTGGTGCGTCGCTTCTATCTCCGTCACGGTTATGCCGATATGCGTGTCGTTGACACGAAGGTTAATTATGATGAGGCCGCTGCTGGTTATCGCGTGTTGATTACGGTCGACGAGGGTAAGCAGTATAAAGTGAGCGATATATCCATCGTTTCCAAGATTCCTGAAATTACCGCTGAATCGCTCCGTCCTAAGGTGGCTCTCAATCAGGGTGATGTCTATAATTCCGATCTGGTCGAGAAGTCCATTTATGGAATTACGACGCAGGTTTCGTCGAAGGGCTACGCGTTTTCACAGGTTCGTCCAAAGGGTGATCGTGATCCTGCAACGTCGACGATTAAGTTGTCGTTTGTGGTTGAGGAAGGTCCGCGGGTTTACATCGAACGCATCAATGTTCGGGGTAATACCCGCACGCGTGATTATGTCATTCGCCGCGAATTCGATATTGGCGAGGGAGACGCTTATAATAAGGTGCTAGTTGACCGGACGGAGCGTCGGTTGAACAATCTTGGCTTCTTTAAGTCTGTCCGCATTTCAAATGAGCCCGGTTCAACACCGGACCGTGTTATCGTCAATGTTGATGTGGAGGATAAATCAACTGGCCAGTTCTCCATCGGTGGTGGTTATTCCACATCTGAGGGTATTCTTGCAGAAGTTGGCGTTCAGGAATCTAACTTGATGGGTAAGGGCCAGTTTGCCCGCGTTCGCGGTTCAACGGGCCAGTATTCGAAGGGCGTGGAGTTTAACTTTACCGAGCCTTATTTCCTGGATCGTCATTTGGCTGGTGGTTTCGATTTGTACTCGAAGCAGAATGATAATTCGCAGTTCGCCTATTATTCGAATGTGAAGACGGGTGCTACGCTTCGTCTTGGTGCGCCATTGACGGAAGAGTTTACGATCACAGGTCGTTATTCGATTTATAATAACAATCTAACGATCACGGATTCATCGAATGCTTCGTTGGCTATTCAAAGCGCTGCGGGCAACAATTTGACTTCGGCCTTGGGTTATACGCTTGCCTATAACACGCTCGATAATGTGAATAACCCGCGCTCGGGTCAGATGCATGAATTGAAGCAAGATGTCGCGGGCTTTGGCGGTGATTCGCGTTTCATTAAGACCACGGCTGATCTGAAATATTATCATGAGCTTTCAGATACATTCACTGGCTTGCTCAGGGGGCAGGCTGGTTACGTTTATTCGGACAATCTTCGGATCATCGACGGGTTCTTCATGGGTCCCGATTTGGTTCGTGGTTTTGCTATGTCGGGAATGGGCGCGCGTGATAGCAATACGTCGCAAGTGTCACGCAATGCTCTAGGCGGGACAACCTATCTTGGCGGTTCCAGCGAGTTACAGTTTCCGCTATTTGGGATGCCTCGTGAAGTTGGCCTAAAGGGTGCTATTTTTGCTGATGCAGGTACGTTGTTTGGGTATTCGGGTCCGACGTCGAGCGTGAGTGTCGTAGGTGACGATAAATCAATCCGTAGCTCGGTTGGTGCTGGCGTTTTATGGGCGTCACCAATTGGTCCGATCCGGCTCGATCTCGCTTACCCTGTAACCAAAAACGATTACGACCAGACGCAGGTATTTAGGTTCTCGGCTGGTTCGACCTTCTAATTTGGGCTAGCAATTTCTTGGGCTTTTATTGAGTTGGATGGTGTGGTGACGCGGAGTGACGGTCAATTTTTTGAAGTTACGCCGCGGAGCCTTTTGGAAATTGCGGAATTAACCGCTGCATCTATTCCGGATGGCGTTTCTACTGAACTCGTGATTGTGGGTGTAGCTACGCTTGATCGTGCGAGTCCTCAGGAGATTTCATTCCTGGAAAACCCGGCCTATCGTGATGCGTTGCGGGTTAGCCGAGCTGGCGCTTGTTTTGTGTCGGGTTCCGATGCTCACCTTGTTCCGCCGGGGACGATTGGTCTTGTCGTTGTTCATCCTTATGCCGCTTTTGCAAAGGCAGCGACGGCACTCTATCCTGAGGCTGCTTTTCCTTCTCCTGTTTTTGGACGGTCGGGAATTTTTCCGGGCGCCACGGTGCATGCGGAGGCTCGTCTTGAACCTGGCATTTCGGTAGATCCTGGTGTTGTTATCGGACCAGGTGTGGAGATTGGTGAGGGCTCAACAATTGGCGCCAATACGGTCATTGGTCCTTTTGTAAGAATTGGGCGGAATTGTCATATAGCTGCGAATGTGACGATCATTCACTCACTGATTGGCAATGATGTTATTCTTCACGCCGGTGTTTGCCTTGGTCAAGACGGTTTTGGATTTGCCATGGGCCGCGAAGGTCATAGCAAAGTACCGCAGATTGGACGCGTTATCATCCAAGACAAGGTTGAATTGGGGGCGCAGGTAACAGTTGATCGTGGTGGTGTACGGGATACGATTATCGGCGAAGGTTCTAAGATCGATAATATGGTGCATATTGCTCATAACGTCGTCATAGGTAGGCATTGTGTTATTGCCGCCCAGACCGGCATTGCGGGGAGCACTGAGGTCGGAGATTTTTGCGTCATTGGTGGTCAGGTTGGTATGAATGGCCATATTAAAATTGGACGCGGTACGCAGATTGCGGGTGGTAGTGCGGTTATCGCTGATTTGCCGCCCGGTTCGAAGGTCGGCGGTTATCCGGCCAAACCGATCAAGCAATGGTTCAGGGAAGTTGCTGTGTTGGGTCGTTTGGCCCAGACATCCCGCGGCGGTAAAAAAGATTCGGGCACCACGGATCGAATGAATGGAATGGAGACGGACGATGAATGATACCAGCAAGAAGGAATTAGGTACCGCTGATATCCTGAGGATTCTCGAATTGCTTCCGCATCGCTACCCATTTTTATTGGTCGATAAGATCATTGAAATGGATGGCGATGATTCATGCATCGGCATCAAGAATGTTACCTTTAACGAGCCGCAGTTTAATGGCCATTTTCCAGGCCGTCCGGTCATGCCGGGTGTGATGCTGATTGAAGGAATGGCGCAAACGGCGGGCGCGCTGTGTGTCGCATCGAAAGATGATGCGGCACCAAAGATCGTCTATTTTATGACGATTGATAATGCAAAATTCAGAAAGCCCGTTGGTCCGGGGGATCAAGTCCACTACCATCTTAAAAAATTGCGCCAGCGCGCGAATATGTGGTGGTTCCAAGGTACGGCAAAGGTTGATGGGAAAATTGTTTGCGAGGCTGAACTTAGCGCGATGCTCGTGAATTAAGGGTTTCGATCATGAATCAAACAACCCAAATCCATCCAATGTCCGTTGTCGATTCCTCTGCGAAGCTAGGCGTGGGTGTCGTTATTGGTCCGTTTTGTACGGTCGGTCCTCATGTAGAGTTAGGCGATGGGTCTGAATTGGTGAGCCAGGTGTCGATTTCGGGTCGAACGAAAATTGGTGCCGGCGCTCGTATTTTCCCTTTCGCATCGATTGGTCATATCCCGCAAGATTTGAAATATCACGGAGAAGAATCGACGCTGGAAATCGGTACCAAATGCATGATCCGGGAAGGTGTTACCATGAACCCGGGTACAGAGGGTGGCGGGCTTGTGACCCGCGTTGGCGATCGTTGTACGTTTTTAGCGAACTCCCATGTGGCGCATGATTGCATCGTTGGCAACGATGTAATTTTCTCAAATAATGTGATGCTGGCTGGACATTGTCAGGTTGGTGATTTTGCAATTCTTGGTGGTGGTGCAGCCGTTCATCAATTTTGTCGAATTGGCGCCCATGCTTTTATTGGTGGATTATCGGGGGTTGAAAACGATGTGATTCCTTATGGTATTGCCTTGGGCAATCGTGCCTATCTTGCCGGCCTCAATATGGTTGGCTTGAAGCGTCGTGGTTTCTCTCGTGAGGCGATACAGGATATCAGGCGTGCCTATCGCCTGCTCTTTGCCGAGGAAGGTACCTTGCAAGAGCGCATTGAGGACGTACAAGCGGACTTCGCGGAAGATCCAATTGTTGTCGAAATTCTTGCGTTCCTGCGTGCAAGTGGAACACGTTCGGTATGCACGCCGCGCGACAGTAAGGCCTCTTGATTGGCCCCCGTTATATCCGGCGAGCCGATTGGGATTATTGCCGGCAGCGGTGCCTTTCCGCTTGAAATTGCATCATCAATTCAACGGGCTGGAAACGCGCCGTTTATCGTTGGACTGCGTGGCTTCGCAGAACGGGGCGTTCGTTCATTCCCTCATATGACAGCCGACATGCTTGATCCGCATCTCATTTTAGATGCGTTGCGATCTCAAGGCATTAAGAAGGTGGTGCTTGCCGGAGGTGTCGCTCGGCCTGGGCCAATGGCGCTTTTTTCGATTTATACTTTTTTTCGTAATCGAGAGGAGTTGCGGCGTATTGTGAGCGGCGGTGATGATCGCATTTTACGAGGTGTCGTGAGACTATTCAACGAAGAGGGATTTGATGTCCTCGGCGTTGATGAAGTAGCGCCTGACTTGCTTGCTCCATTAGGAAGCATCGGTAACGTCAAGATGAGCGTTGATAGCGAGGCCGATATTGAACTTGCTTTGCAATGCCTTGCGTCGATGGGAAAGTTTGATTTCGGACAGGCCGTCGTTGTTGGTGGCGGACGGGTCTTGGCCATCGAAGGCCCTGAAGGCACTGATGCTATGTTGCAACGGGTGAAAGAGCTTCAAAAAAATCGACGTGTTAGTTTGGAAAAGCCAAGTGCGATTTTAGTGAAGGCATCTAAGCTCGCGCAAGATCGTCGCGTCGATTTACCTGCGATTGGGCCGAAGACGGTTCAATCGGCGACTAAGGCAGGTTTGATCGGAATCGCTGTGGTGGCGCACGACGTCGTACTTGTTGAAAGGGAACGGCTGATTAGGGATGCTGATCGCTCAGGTATTTTTGTCGCTGGGGTTAAAGGATGACAATAATGCCATTGCCTTTACGCGTTGCAATAATCGTCGGTGAGATCTCTGGTGACGCGCTTGGCGCAAAGCTAATTCCTGCCCTTCGAAATCGCTTTGGTTCACGGAAGATTGAGTTTTTTGGCGTTGCTGGACCGGCAATGAAAGAGGCTGGGCTTAGCAGTCTTTTTCCCATTGAAGACATCGCGGTCATGGGGATTGTGCCGGTCATAAAACGACTTCCATCTTTGTTGCGCCGGATACGCGAAACGGCCGAGGCGATCATTGCATTTAACCCCCATCTTCTAATCATTGTTGATAGTCCCGACTTTACGCATCGGGTTGCAAAGCGAGTGCGGCGTCATATGCCGCATTTGCCCGTTATTGATTATGTTAGCCCCTCGGTTTGGGCGTGGCGACCTGGTAGAGCGAAGGCCATGCGCGGTTATGTCGATCATGTACTGGCGATTTTGCCCTTTGAGCCAGATGCGCATAGACGACTGGGTGGACCAGAATGTAGCTATGTTGGGCATCCGCTGATTGAGCGCTTTGATGTTCTGCATCCGAGCGATGACGAGTTAGCACTTCGGCGTGAACAGCCACACTGTATCGTTGTCCTTCCTGGCAGTAGGCGTTCTGAAATTCAACGGTTGATGCCGGTCTTTCGGGACACCGTAAAATTGGTAGCAGATCGATTTGGAAGCGATTTAGAATTTGTGTTGCCGGTCGTTGATCATGTGCGGCCAATGGTTGAGGCGGCCATTGTTGATTGGCCGATTAAACCACGGCTTGTTTTTGGCGAAGCGGAGAAGTTTGCTGCCTTTCGGCGCGCTACGGCGGCTTTGGCAGCATCCGGAACAGTAACATTAGAGCTGGCACTGGCGCAGGTACCAATGGCCGTTGGTTATCGCGTGGGAGCAATTGAAGGGCAAATTCGGCATTTTATTCATGTGTCTTCTATTGTTCTGACCAATTTGATTATTGGAGAAAATGTCATTCCGGAACGGATACAAGCGGATTGTAATCCGGAAAATTTAGCATTCGATTTGTTGCCCTTATTAAGTGAGACAACACAACGCCACAAACAGTTAGATTGTTTTACAAAACTTGATCAAATGATGGCGATAGATGGGAAGAGTCCAAGTCAAAAAGCGGCTGATGTCATCGCTAATTTGCTATCGGATTAAAATTAAAAAGGGGCGCCGAGGGCGCCCCTTTGTGTCTGTTATGTGGGTCGACTTTATCGCATATGCGAAGGCACATAATCGCGCTGCGGCGCGCCCGTGTAGAGTTGGCGAGGGCGGCCAATCTTTTGGCCCGGATCCTCGATCATTTCTTTCCACTGTGCAATCCAGCCAACCGTTCGAGCGAGCGCGAAGAGCGCCGTGAACATCGACGTTGGGAAGCCCATCGCCTTCAGCGTAATGCCCGAATAGAAATCGATATTCGGATAGAGCTTCTTCTCGATAAAATAGGAGTCGCTCAGTGCGATACGTTCAAGTTCCATCGCTACATCGAGCAACGGGTCATCCTTGATACCAAGTTCATTGAGCACTTCATGAGTGGTCTTCTGCATGATCTTAGCGCGCGGATCGTAATTTTTATAAACACGGTGACCAAAGCCCATCAGACGGAATGGATCATTCTTGTCTTTCGCGCGCGCAATATAATGTGGGATCTTATCGACAGTACCGATTTCTTGAAGCATTTTTAGCGCAGCTTCATTTGCCCCACCATGCGCAGGCCCCCACAGGCATGCAACACCAGCCGCAATGCACGCGAATGGATTTGCGCCTGACGAACCGGCTAACCTAACGGTTGACGTCGAAGCATTTTGTTCGTGGTCGGCATGGAGAATAAAGATACGATCCAAGGCACGAGACAGTACTGGATTTACCTTGTATTCTTCCGTCGGAACCGCAAAGCACATGCGAAGAAAATTCGACGTGTAGTCGAGGTCATTTTGTGGATACACGAAAGGCTGACCGATAGAATATTTATAAGCCATCGCTGCCAGTGTTGGGAATTTTGCAATCATTCGCATAGAGGCGATCATGCGTTGATTTTCGTCCGCAATATCGGTCGAGTCATGATAGAACGCGGACAGTGCGCCAACGCTCGCGACCATGACGGACATTGGATGCGCATCGCGGCGGAAGCCTTGGAAGAAGCGCATCATCTGTTCATGCACCATTGTGTGGCGCGTAACACGGTAATTGAAATCGGTTCGCTGGGCGGGATTAGGAAGTTCGCCGTAAAGCAGCAAATAGCAGGTTTCTAGGAAGTCGCCGTGTTCGGCAAGTTGATCAATCGGGTAGCCGCGATAGAGCAGCACGCCCTCGTCGCCGTCGATATAGGTGATCTTCGACTCGCAACTGGCCGTGGACGTGAAGCCGGGATCGTAGGTGAACATCCCAGTTTGAGCGTAAAGCTTGGCAATATCGACCACACTCGGACCGATGGTTCCATCTTTAACGGTGAGGTCCAGTTTCTGATCGGCGACATTTAAAGAGACGGGTTTCGACATGCGTGAGCTTTCCTGAAAGGATTTGGCCTAAACTTACCAATGGATCGGCACGTGCAATAGATACTCCACTTAGGGGCGCTGCACAATCACGCTAAAGGCTAATTGCGCAGTGCAGCATTTCGAAATTGCATAGTCTGTGGCGTCATCAATCGGCCAAATCCTTAAGGCGCGCCAAGCACTCGTCTCGGCCCAATACGGCCATAACGTCGAACAGTCCCGGTGACGTCGAGCGCCCCGTCAACGCAGCCCGAAGGGGTTGTGCGGCCTGTCCTAATTTGAGGCCCTGGTCGTCTGCAAATGCGCGGACAGCGGCCTCTGTGCTCTCTGTCGTCCAATCTGTGACGCTGGATAGGCTTGGAAGCATCGCCAAGATGCGCTCTTTGCCGCCATCCGCCAAAATCGCTTCAGCCTTTGGTTCGAAGTTTAGGGGACGGATTGCGTAAATAAAATAGGCAGAGTCGATCAACTCGATCAATGTTTTGGCTCGTTCCTTTAGCCCTGGCATGGCTTTTAGAAAATCAGCGCGTATTTTTGATGAAAGTGCGACCGGCCATCCTCGCTCGGTTCCAATCTCCGGCAAGAGGCTTTCTATCGCGGCGATCAGGTCGTCGTCGGAACTGGCCCGCATATAGTGGCCATTAATGTGCTCAAGCTTAGCGAAATCAAACCGTGCGGGCGAGCGACCAATGGTTTCAAGACCGAACGCGGAAACCATCTCGTCCGTTGTGAAAAACTCTTGGTCACCATGGCTCCATCCGAGCCTGACAAGGTAGTTACGCATGGCGGCAGGCAAATAGCCCATTGAACGATATGCATCGACCCCCAAGGCACCGTGACGCTTCGATAGCTTTGCGCCGTCAGGGCCATGAATGAGCGGAATATGAGACATTTCTGGCACCGACCATCCTGCTGCCTGATAAATCTGTGTTTGGCGAGCAGCATTTGTGAGATGGTCATCGCCGCGGATCACGTGGGTTACGCCCATATCGTGATCATCGACCACGACGGCTAACATATAGGTAGGGTTGCCGTCCGATCGGAGTAGAACGAGATCGTCGAGATCTTTGTTTTGCCAAACGACACGGCCTTGGACATGATCGTTGACGATCGTTTCGCCCTCTTGCGGCGCCTTCAGTCGAATAACTGGCTTTTTTCCTTCGGCAATTGCGATCTTTTCAGCATCGGTCCCACCTAGTTCCCGCCAGCGGCCATCATAGCGCATGGGCTGACCTTCTGCTCGCGCCTTTTCGCGCATCTCTTCTAATTCTTGTTGGGACGCGTAACATTTATAGGCGTTACCAGAGGCCAAGAGACTTTCTGCAACCTCGCGATGCCGATCCGCGCGGGCATATTGGTAAACCACGTCGCCGTCCCAATCGATACCGAGCCAGCGAAGACCATCAAGGATCGCTTCAATGGCTGCGTCGGTCGAACGCTCGCGATCCGTGTCCTCGATGCGCAGCAACATTTTTCCGCCATGACGTTTGGCATACAGCCAATTAAACAGCGCGGTCCGGCCTCCGCCAATGTGCAAAAAGCCGGTGGGAGAGGGGGCAAAGCGGGTAATGACGGGTGATGACATGGATATTCCTGAACTTCTGGGTTGCAGCCGGCCTTTTCGCAACCTTACGGTTCTGGCCTCAATGCGTCAGTCCTGTACCATTGAATATCGACAAGGTTAAGTATGGATCCAAAAAAGGGCACGCTCATTAAATGCAGAAATGGCGTCCTGATCGGCCGACACGTGGTCGAGCCATTGCCGATGCGATCGTTGGACGATTAGGCAATAGTCGTTCGTTTAGCATTACCGACGCCTATGGACAGATTAGATCGTGGCTTAGCGCTGCAATTTCAGCTGAAATTGATGCGAGGCGGACGGTACTATGGTTAGCGCCACTCACGATTTTGGGTGTTCTCATTTATTTTCTTGCGGATGAAGAACCCAATTTATCGGCTACGCTTGGTCTATCAACCTTCGTCATTGTCATGTTTGGACTGTTGCGGAATTCTCGGGAATCGATCCGCGTAATGCTGGTTATACTGCTTGCAATTGTGGTTGGCTTTACGTCCGCGAAGATAAGAACGTTTCGTGCGGATGCGTCCATTTTAAAAGAAACGGCCATTACCCGGGTCGATGCCATCGTCGAAACGATCGATTGGAGCGCAAATGGCGGACGTTTATTGCTGAGGCCTCTTAAGCTTGGCAATAAAATTGATGATATTCCATTCCGCCTTAGGACGACGATAGCTGGACATATGGCAATTTCGCCCGGGGATCATATTACGGGTATCGTCCGTCTCCTACCGCCGCCCGTTCCTGCCCGGCCTGGCGGATATGACTTTGCGCGTGACGCCTATTTTGCCCGCATTGGTGGTGTGGGTTCCTTTCTTGGTGCGGTGACTGTTTTGCCGCCAACAATTTTGGACTGGAAACTTGGGATGATGACCTGGGTTGATCGGCTCCGGTTGGCGTTGACCGATCGAATTGCACAGTCGATTGGTGGCCAGAGTGGCGCCGTCGCAGCGGCCCTTTTTACAGGCAAGCGAGGCTATATTTCCGATCAAACCAATGATGATTTACGCGCCGCTGGCATTTATCATGTCGTATCCATCTCCGGTCTTCACATGGTTTTGGCTGCGGGAATGGTGTTCTTTCTCGTCCGCGGATTTCTCGTTTTAATCCCCGGAGTGGCGCTGCATTTCCCGGTTAAACAATGGGCGGCCGCTTGTGCCATGGTCGGCGCACTAGCCTATGATGTTTTTGCAGGCTCGGAGGTTGCGACCGAGCGATCATTGATTATGACACTGGTGATGTTTGGCGCAGTTTTAGTCGGGCGGCGCGCGCTGTCGATGCGCAATCTAGCCATAGCAGCTTTGATTATTGTGGCGATGGAGCCCGAGAGCGTTCTTGGTCCGAGCTTTCAAATGTCATTTGCCGCTGTGGCAGCTTTGGTTGCAGCCTTTGAACATTTGCCGCCTCGGGGGGATAGGCCACCGACATTTAATTTGAAACACGAACGGGCAACCAAGAAGGGGCCCCCTCCAACAATCTTTGATCGGTTGCTAGGATGGTTGTTCAGTCATTCAAAAACTGTTCTGCTCACCACCCTTTTGGCGGAAGCAGCTACGGGGCCTTATTCAGCGTTTCATTTCCAGAGGTTTCAACCGTTAGGCCTAATTGGTAATGCCATTACAATTCCGCTGATCGAAAGTCTCGCCATGCCTATCGGCTTCGTAGGTGTCATAGCGATCCCTTTCGGTTTGGATCATGCATTCTGGCGGATCATGGGTCTTGCCGTTGACCTGATGTTATATCTGTCCGCACTCGTCGCTTCGACGCCTTTTGCTACGCAAGCCCTGCCGGCAATATCGATCGCTAGTTTGGCATGCCTAACCTTCGGCTTTCTATGGATCACGTTGTGGTCTTCAGGTCTGCGCTTGCTTGGTATTTTGCCCATTCTATTGGGACTTATTTTCAGCTTTCACAATAATCGACCGGATGTTGTCGTCGCCCGCGACGGGTTGTCTCTGGCCGCTAGGGGGCCTGACGGGAAACTTATGATTATGGGTAAAGGCGCGTCGGCTTTTGTTGTCGCGCAGTGGTTATCAGCGGACGGCGATATGCGACGTCCAACGGATACATCGCTTCGACAAGGGACTTTTTGCAATTCAACCGGATGTTTTGCCCGGATCACCGACGGAAAATCGATCGCGATTAGTTTGCGCGCACGCGATTTGGCCGATGATTGCAAAGCCGTTGCGATTATTGTCACGCCGCTTGAAATGCCCAATGACTGCAGCGCCCTATCGATCGACGCTAAAGTGACCCAGTCCCTTGGCAGCATCGCTCTATTGCCTGATGGGACAGGGGGCTATCACATTCAAGGCTCCCGCTCTGCGACCTATGACCGGCCATGGTCGCAAAAGCCGAAACCGACGATCACACAACTCAGCACGACACCCGCCGAGCCCGAGGATCCCGCAGATCAGCCGATCACGCCACGTTAGTGATACCGCCGCATCAGACTCACCAGTTTTCCTTGAATGCGCACACGGTCAGGTCCCAACACACGCGTTTCATAGGCCGGATTTGCGGCTTCCAACGCAATCGACGAACCGCGCCGACGCAAGCGCTTCAATGTCGCTTCTTCATCGTCGATCAAAGCCACGACAATATCGCCCGTGTCAGCGGTTTCTTGGCGTTTGATGATGACCGTATCGCCATCAAAAATTCCTGCCTCAATCATCGAATCGCCACGAACCTCAAGCGCGTAATGATCGCCACTTGCCAACATATCCGGCGGCATACCAATCGTATGGCTACGTGACTGAATCGCTGAAATCGGCGTACCCGCCGCAATTCGCCCCATCACAGGAATAGATACAAAAGGTGGCGCATCATTGGCTGCACTTGGTCGATTGCGACCCAGATCACCTTCAATAATACTCGGATTGAATTTTGTACGCGGCGTATGATTGGGCAGTGCCTGTTCCGGAAGCTTGATCACCTCAATGGCGCGCGCCCGGTTGGCTAGCCGACGAATAAATCCACGCTCTTCCAACGCCGTAATCAGCCGATGAATCCCAGATTTTGAGCGCAAATCAAGCGCATCTTTCATCTCGTCAAACGAGGGAGGGACCCCATCCGATGCAAGGCGATCTTGAATGAAACGAAGAAGCTCAATCTGCTTGCGGGTCAACATAAGGCGCCTAGCTCCGTCTAACGGCCCTTGGACTTAAAGGCCAAAACAAAAGATGAACAAACCTATCTGTTCTTGATGTGTTCTGCAAGTAGAATTTCTTCACAGGCGAATAATTCTACACTTATCACCCGCGGCTTGGGGGGGTGCGTTCGGCCGCCTGATCACCAACGCGCCTGCTTCGGCGCAAACACGGATCATTGAGGAATCTTGGAGATCATAGGGTGTTACAATCGGCAATCCCTCTGGATCGATGTCGAAAGCGGCGCGAAGATAATCCTGTCGTTTATCGTTTTGTCGAACCGCACAGCCCAATATAGCGGGCTCGGATGGATCGCGTCCCGCCTCCGGGTCGCCTTGCATCGCGCGGATTAGCGGCATCAAAAATAGCCTTGCACAGACATAGGATGACACTGGATTGCCGGGAAGGCCGAGGATTGCCATGGGTCCTAAACGGCCATGGATGAGGGGTTTACCTGGGCGCATCGCAATGCGCCAAAAGCTCAATTCCATACCCCTCCGCGTCAAGGCGTTTTGCACGAGATCGTGATCGCCGACAGAGGCACCGCCAAGCGTTACTAAAATATCTGCCCCTTCTGCCTCAGCAGCTAAGATGCCGCGTTCAAGGGCTATAAAACTGTCTCCCGCAATACCGAGTTGGATGGCCTCGCCGCCTGCAATGGTGACAAGTGCGGCTACTGTTAAATGATTGGACGCAACAATTTGATCCTTGCTTGCGGCATCGCCCGGTAAAACCAACTCGTCGCCTGTTGCAAGAATAGCCACCCGTGGCTTGCGATAGACGGACACATGTCCGTGCCCCATCGCAGCGGCAAGCGCGACGCTTCGTTCATTCAACCGATGTCCTGCCAGAAGCAGTTCGCGTCCTTGTGCAAAATCAAGGCCCATCTGCCTAATGTGGCGGCCAGTGACCTCCGGAGCATCGACAGTAACCTTATCCTCTATTTGGGTCGCGTTCTCTTGCAAGAGAATCGTGTCAGCACCTTCGGGAACAGGAGCTCCAGTGAAGATGCGTACCGCCTGTTTTTCGCCTACAGATTTATCGTATCCATGCCCCGCCGCTGATTCACCAATAAGATGAAGCACGTTCCCTTTGAGCTGAATGTCTTCGCCACGAACGGCATAGCCATCCATAGCCGACGCATTGAACGGCGGCTGCGTTCGCTTTGAGTGCAGGTTTGCTGCCAGAGTTCGACCGAATGCGTCGTTAATCGATATTGTCTCAACGCTCACCTTGGAAGCTGAAGCTAAGACGCGGGCACTCGCTTCTTCTACGCTTATGAGCGACACAGCGTTAAGCCTCGATTTTGAAGTGGCCCGACTTGCCACCTCGTTTTTCGGTCAGCCGAATACCTTCAATCCGCATGGTTCTATCCGCTGCTTTTACCATGTCATAGATTGTTAAACATGCGACAGATACGGCCGTTAATGCTTCCATCTCAACGCCGGTTTGTCCTGATAGTTTCACAGTCGCGCGGACCTTAATGCCAGGCATAAGTTCATCTTGCTCAAGCTCAACGGAAATTTTTGACAGCAGCAACGGGTGACACAACGGAATAAGTTCATGCGTCTTTTTCGCAGCCATGATACCGGCTATCCGTGCAACACCAAGAACATCACCTTTTTTTGCGTTTCCGCTTTTGATCAGAGCGAGCGTCTCTGGCGCCATGATAACGTGCCCCTCGGCGGTAGCTTGTCTTTCGGTCATTGGCTTAGACGAAACATCGACCATGGAGGCTGCGCCTGTATCGTCGATATGGGTCAATTTGCTCATGAAGCGTGTCCGAATAAAAGGGCGTGGGTTGCAGCTTCAACATCAGCTTGCCGCATTAAACTCTCACCAACGAGTAGGGTTCTGATATTAGATTTTGCGAGACGCGTTACATCGTCAAACGTAAAAATTCCGCTTTCACCTACGACGATCCGATCCGGCGGAATTAAGGGCGCCAAGGTTTCTGATACGTCCAAGGAAACGTCAAACGTCCGGAGGTCGCGATTGTTTATGCCGACGAGCTTCGTGTTAAGCGGCAAAGCGCGATCGAGTTCAGCCTTGTTATGGACTTCGACTAAAACGTCCATTCCAAGTTCATGGGCCGTGTCGGTCAATTCATGAGCCGTTCGATCATCGATCCCCGCCATTATAACAAGAATACAATCAGCTCCCCAAGCCCTTGCCTCGTAAACCTGATAAGGTTCGTAGAGAAAATCTTTTCTCAATGCGGGCAGGGCAGTGGCGTCTTTCGCTTGTCGTAAAAAATCGGGGTGCCCTTGAAACGAGGGCTCATCGGTCAGGACAGAAAGGCATGATGCGCCGCCTAGCTCATAGGCGCGAGCCAGTGCTGGAGGATTAAAATCAGCACGGATTAGCCCTTTCGATGGACTCGCCTTTTTGATCTCAGCGATTAATGCGGGACGATTTTGGGCGAGATGCCGCTCAATTGCCTTTGCAAAGCCACGCGGCGGCGTTGCATGAGCGGCAAGAGCCCGGATATCGTTTTCAGAAACGCGCAGCTTCGCTTGCGCAATTTCAACGCGTTTATAGGATTCAATCTTTGCGAGAATATCGTTCATTTTCATTTACGCATTCGATACGTCGATCAGGCGAGTGAGCGTTTTTTGTGTAGCGCCGGTATCGATCGCGTGAGCGGCAATGGCTACACCATCTTTGATATCTTTCGCCCGATTGGCAACAACCAAAGATGCACCCGCATTGATTAACGCAATATCACGATAAGGCGTCTTCTCGCCTCTCAATACAGACATTAATGCGGCTGCATTGTGCTCGGCATTGCCACCTTTGAGCAAAGAACTATCGACACGGGCGAGACCCGCATCCTCCGGTGATAGAGTAAAACGACGCATTAAACCATTTTTCAACTCAATGATGTCGCTTGGACCCGTCGTTGTAATTTCATCAAGTCCATCCGAACCATGTACCATCCAAAGATCCGTCGAGCCCAATGATTTTAAAACTTCAGCCATGGGTTCTAACCATTCGGCCGCGAATGCGCCGACCAATTGCCGCTTTACGCTCGCTGGATTGGAAAGAGGCCCAAGGAGATTGAACACTGTCCTTATGCCGAGTTCAACGCGGACCGGACCTACGTGGCGCATGGACGCATGGTGGGCAGGTGCAAACATGAAACCTACGCCTGCCTCGCGAATGCAGCGAGTTACCGCTTCGGGGTCGATCCCAATCTTGACGCCGAGCGCTGTCAAGACATCGGCTGCGCCTGATCGTGAGGACAGGGCGCGATTGCCGTGTTTAGCAACGGGCACACCCGCCGATGCAACAATCAGCGCGGCAAGTGTTGAAACGTTATAGCTTCCTGAGTGATCGCCGCCCGTTCCGACAATATCGATGGCATCGTCAGGTGCCTCGACACGAAGCATCCGGGAGCGCATGGCAGAAACGGCGCCAGTTATTTCGTCGATGGTTTCGCCACGTACACGCAATCCCATCAAAAATGCAGCCGTTTGTGCTTGCGTCGTTTCGCCTGACAACATGTGTCCGAACGCTTCTTCGGCCTCGGCACGAGAAAGCGTTGCACCCGTTGCCAATTTAGCAATGATCGGTTTCATCGCGTCC
>CAIRGA010000057.1 GCA_903877935.1 uncultured Hyphomicrobiales bacterium | reverse complement strand
ATGAAGAGATCAGAGCCTTGCACAAGCTCAACGCCCATTTGATCGGCCAAAAAGGAGTGCTCGAAATAGGCAGAATTGTGAATGCCTGGGGTCAGCACGGCGAGCGTCGGATCACTCTTGCAGGCGGATGGTGCGACACTCTCTAACGTTTGCCGCAACATTTCCGGATAGCGCTCAACGGGTGCCACACGGTGGGCGGCGAAGAGTTCGGGGAAGAGATGCATCATCGCTTCGCGGTCCTCTAACATATAGGACACGCCCGACGGCGTTCTGAGATTATCTTCCAACACAAAGAACGCGTTTTCGCCGGTGCGCACAATATCGGTGCCGACGATATGCGAGTAGATTTTACCGGGCGGATCAAAGCCCATCATTTGCGGCAAGAAGGCCTCATTGCCAACGACGAGATCAGCCGGGATGCGGCCCGCGCGGATAATCTCTTGGCGATGGTAAATATCGTAGAGGAAGAGATTGAGGGCGCGCACGCGTTGCTCGATGCCGCGTTCCAAGAAGCGCCATTCTTGCGCCGCGATGACGCGCGGAATGAGATCGAAGGGAATGAGACGTTCATTCGAGGCGTTATCACCATAAACGGCGAAGGTGATGCCTAAGCGGCGGAAAATGGCGTCTGCTTCTTCTTGCTTGCGGGCCATGCCGCCGCGCGACTGCTGGCCCATCCATTCCGCGACTTTTTGGTAGGCTGGGCGGATCGAGCCATCGGCTGAACGCATTTCGTCAAAAAAGGCTGACGCTTCTTTTATGCTGCCTGTATTTTTGGCACTTGCCTGAGTATTCATCGTTCCATCCGCTAAAGCGACTATTTTGGCTACTCTGGCAGGTTAGGAGCAAAAGCCAAGCCAGAACTGACGGTGAGGTTAACTTTTACCTGTTGGCGATCAAGGAAGATGTCCAGTTTGATTTGGGTTCGGGCATCTGAGCGTATGAGGCTTTGGGTCTCCCAATTGTCCGGGTTGTGAACTATAACGGGGGCTGACGAGAGCGAGGGGACGCAAGATGGCCAAGCGCGGCGGAACGAGGCGGGTTAATGTTGGAACCCGGCAATTTACGATTCTTGGTGCGCGTAATTCGACTTTTGCGGATCTTTATCACAATAGTCTGGCGATTTCTTGGCCGCGCTTTCTACTCGTTGTTGCTTCGGTTTTTGCGATCACCAATCTGATTTTCGCATTGCTCTACTGGATGGGTGGCGACGTGATTGCCAATACGCAAGGCGGCAGTCTTGCGATGTTGTTCTTCTTTAGTGTTGAGGCCTTATCGACCGTGGGCTTTGGCGATATGCATCCGATGACGTATTACGGACATATCATTGCCAGTGTCGAAAACTTTTTTGGTCTTTTATTTGTCGCGGTAACAACGGGTGTCATGTTTACTCGCTTTGCGCGAGCACGGGCGCGTTTTATGTTTGCGCGTCATCCTGTCGTTTCCAGTTTTAACGGCAAGCCTACTTTGATGATCCGCGTTGCGAATGAGCGACATAATACGGTGAGCGATGCCTCAGCCCGGTTGTGGATTTTGAAAGATGGTCGTTCAGCCGAAGGACAGAGTTTTCGGCGTTTTGTTGAATTAAAATTGGAACGGGTTGAAAATCCGGTCTTTATTTTGTCCTGGACGATTTTTCATACGATTGACGAACACTCACCTTTGTTTGCGCTTATTGAGGGGCAAGATGCGCCGGTTTCGGCATTGATTTTGACGATTACAGGGTATGACGAGAATATGGCGCAAGAGGTGAGAGCGCGGCACTGGTATGATGTGAAAGAGATTAAATGGGATCATCGTTATGCCGACATTTTGGAGTCGGGTCCTGACGGGGATACTCAGTTAAATTATGATCTCTTCCATGAATCAACACCTGAAAAGCCAATTTAACGAGGAGTAACGCCCATGACCGACCATTTTAAATTCTATATCGATGGAGCTTGGACGGATCCTGTTACCCTTCAGCCGTTTGATGTGATCAATCCGGCCAATGAGGAAGTATGTGGGCGCATCTCGTTGGGCTCGGTGGCTGATGTGGATCGGGCCGTTGTTGCGGCGCGGACGGCTTTTGAGAGCTTTTCGCAGACCACACGGGAAGAGCGCATCGCCCTTTTGTCGAAGGTGTTGGCGGTTTATAAACGCCGCGAGCAGGATGTTGCCGACGCGATGACGTTGGAAATGGGCGCGCCTAAAGAATTTGCCATGGTGTGGCAAGCAGGCTCCGGAACGGCGCATCTTGAATCGACGATCGAGGTGTTGAAATCTTACGAATTCGAGCGCTTGCAGGGCACCACGATGGTTGTCCATGAAGCGATTGGCGTTGTCGGGATGATTACGCCGTGGAACTGGCCGATCAATCAGATTGTGTGCAAAGTGGCGCCTGCTTTGGCCGCCGGCTGCACGATGGTTTTAAAGCCTTCCGAGATTGCGCCATTGTCGGGCGTCGTCTGGGCGGAGATCATGCACGAGGCAGGCGTGCCGAAGGGTGTTTTCAATCTCGTACAAGGCGATGGGCCAACGGTCGGTGCGGCGATTGCCGCGCATCCGGGAATCGATATGGTCTCGTTTACGGGCTCGACGCGCGGCGGTATTGCGGTTGCGAAGGCAGCAGCCGACACGGTGAAGCGCGTCGCCCAAGAGCTGGGTGGAAACTCGGCCAATATTTTGCTCGACGATGCCGATTTTGAAACGGCGGTCACGAATGGTGTGGCGGGGTGTTATTTGAATTCCGGCGAAAGCTGCGACAGTCCACAACGGATGTTGGTGCCGCATTCGCGCATGGATGAGGCGATTGCTATCGCAAAGAAGGCCGCTGAATCCTATAGTGTCGGGGATCCGAATGATCCTAAGACCACATTAGGACCCTTGATCTCGAAAGCGCATTGGGAAAAGGTGCAGGGTCTGATCAAAATGGGTATTGAGGATGGCGCGACGCTGGTAACGGGTGGGCTTGGATTGCCTGAAGGGCTTAATCGCGGCTTTTACGCGCGGCCGACGATTTTCGGCCATGTGACGCCCGCGATGCGGATTGCCAATCTCGAAATCTTTGGCATGACGATGATGATCATTGGCTATCGTGACGAGGATGAGGCGGTTCGTATCGCTAATGATACGGAATACGGATTGGCTGGATATGTGCAATCTTCCAACGTTGAGCGGGCGCGGAAGATTGCGCGACGGTTGCGGGTGGGTGCGGTGCAGATCAATTATCCTGCGTTCGATCCATTTTCGGCTTTCGGTGGATATAAACAATCCGGCAATGGCCGCGAATATGGCGCATTTGGGTTGCATGACTACCTCGAAACCAAATGCCTGATCGGGTATCATTGAACAGTTTTTGAAGGAATAAACACATGGGCAAGGCGACAGTCTTTATTGATGGCGAGGCAGGTACAACCGGCTTAGGCATTGCCGAGCGCCTTGCTCATGTGGATGGCATTGAAGTGCGCAGCATTGACCCTGCCAAGCGTAAAGATCCAAATGCACGGCAGGCCTTGATGGCGGAAGTTGATGCGGTGGTGTTGTGCCTGCCGGATGACGCCGCGATAGAGGCTGTGGCGCTGGCAAAAGAATTGGGTGCGAATGCGCCGCGTATACTCGATGCTTCAACGGCGCATCGGATTGCACCCGGTTGGGTCTATGGTTTTGCTGAATTGCATCCGACGCAACGCGATATGATTGAAGGCGCGCATTTTGTAGCTAATCCCGGATGCTATCCGACGGGCGGCATTGCGCTGATCAGACCCTTGGTCGACGCGGGTTTTATTCTTGTCGATTATCCGATCACGGTGAATGCGGTATCGGGTTATTCGGGTGGAGGCAAATCCATGATCGAGGCTTATGAAGCGGGTACCGCGCCGCATTTCGAGCTTTACGGTTTGAGCCTCGCGCACAAGCATGTGCCGGAATTGCAGACCTATTCCAATCTTAATCAACGGCCGATTTTTGTTCCCTCGGTCGGTAATTTCAAGCAGGGCATGTTGGTGAGTGTGCCGCTGCATTTGGATGCACTCGACGGCAAGCCGAAAGCGGCTGATTTGCATGCGGCCTTGGTTGATCGCTATGAGGGCTGCGAGCTGGTGCGTGTCGTGCCGATGGAGGATGCCAGTGTTAAAGCGGGGCGGATCGAGGCTGAGACTTTGAACAATACGGATATGCTGGAATTGCGCGTTTATGCGAATGAAAGCGCAAGGCAGGCAGTGCTCGTTGCGAAGTTGGATAATCTTGGCAAGGGCGCATCGGGTGCGGCGGTGCAGAATTTGAAGTTGATGTTGGGGGTGGGATGATTACCCGTCATTGCGAGCAATGACGGTTGATGTCGTCATCTCAATCCAACCGGAACTTCCCCAATTCCCGATGCTCACCGTGAATTCGCCGCACGGTTCCGGTGATGGAGCGATACACAATCGTCTCCGTTTCAATCACCTCGCCATGAAATCTCACGCCATGCATCAGCGCACCATCGGTAACGCCTGTTGCTGAGACGATGACGTCGTCGGAGGCTAGTTCCGCCATGTCGTATTTGCGCTTTGGATCGGCAACGCCCATGCCGCGTGCGCGGTCGATTTTGGCTTGGGTGTCGAGGATCAAGCGACCTTGCATTTGGCCGCCAACGCAGCGCAAAGCGGCTGCGGCTAATACGCCTTCTGGCGCGCCGCCGCTACCGAGATAGAGATCGATTCCGGTGAAGGATTGCATGGCGGTGAAAATAACGCCTGCCACGTCGCCATCCGTGATTAAACGAACGGAAGCACCTGTGCTGCGGACCGCTTCGATGAGGCCCGCGTGGCGCGGACGATCGAGAATAAGCACGTTAATCTCATTGGGCTTTACGCCCTTCGCTTTTGCGAGAGAGTGGACATTATCGATCGGCGTCGCATCAAGATCGACAACGCCTTTGGCATAGCCGGGGCCAATGGCGATTTTGTCCATATAGACGTCGGGCGCGTAGAGCAACGAGCCGGCGGGCGCCATGGCCATCACGGCAATCGCGCCGGGCATGTCTTTGGCGCAAAGTGTGGTGCCTTCTAACGGATCAACCGCAATATCGACTTTTGGACCGGAGCCATTGCCGACTTTTTCACCGATAAATAGCATCGGCGCTTCGTCACGCTCGCCTTCGCCGATGACGATGCGGCCATCGATGGGGAGCTTGTTCAGCTCGCGGCGCATGGCATCGACGGCTGCTTGATCGGCGGCCTTCTCATCCCCGCGTCCACGCCAACGGGCGGCGGATACGGCGGCGCGCTCGGTAACGCGCACTAATTCCATGGAAAGAATGCGTTCGATGACCTCTTTCGGGTGGACGTGAATGTCGGTGTCTTGGGCCATGAACGCGATCTCCTACTAGAAACGATAATCGTAAGCTTAACCGCGCTCGATGCGGATAAGTTGCGGAGGTTCCGCTATATGCCCGTCCGACATCATCGCGTCGAGGGCTCGGCGGATGGCTTCCTCGGTTGTGGCATAGGTAATTAGTACGACGGGAACCGGCTCGCCCGATTTGCCAGCGGGATCGGCGGCGCGCGAGGCGGGCGGGCGCTTTTGCACGATGCTTTCGAGCGAAATCTGTTGTTCGGCCATGCGCGTTGCAATGCCTGCGGCGGCGCCGGGGCGATCGCGTGCGGCAAGGCGGATATAATAGCCGCCTTCGTGGCGCTGCATTGGCGCACGTTCGGCGGCGGTAAGGGCTGAGGCCGGAAGCCCCAAGGGCGGAAGGACGATACCACGGGCAATGTCGATCAAATCGGACAAGACCGATGACGCTGTGGCATTGCCGCCCGCGCCGGGGCCTACAAGCGTCAGTTCGCCGACAATATCAGCGGCGACATTCACGGCATTGGTAACGCCCATCACTTGCGCGATGGCCCAGTGTTTTGGAACCATCGTCGGATGAACGCGTTGTTCAATGCCTGTTGCCGTGCGCTCGGCGACGCCTAAAAGCTTGATGCGATAGCCAAGCTCATCGGCCATCACAAGGTCAAGTGGTGCAATGGAGGCGATGCCTTCGACATAGACCGCATCGGCATCGATTTCGACACCAAAGGCGAGGCTGGTTAGGATCGAGAGCTTGTGGGCGGTATCAAAGCCTCCGACATCGAAGGTTGGATCGGCTTCGGCATAGCCAAGACGTTGCGCATCTTTCAAACAGGAATCGAAGGTGAGGCCTTCGAGCTCCATGCGGGAAAGAATGTAATTGCAGGTGCCGTTTAAGATACCCGACACGCGCTTGACGGTATTGCCCGCCAATGACTCGCGCAGCGTTTTGATGACGGGAATGCCACCGGCAACGGCTGCTTCGAAATTCAGCGCCACTTGGTTTTTTTCAGCCAAAGCAACAAGCGACGAGCCATGTTTGGCTAACAGGGCCTTATTCGCGGTGACGACATGTTTGCCAGATGCGAGGGCTGCTTCAACGGACGCCTTGGCGCTGCCATCGGATCCGCCGATCAGCTCGACGACACCGTCAATGGTGGACGATGACGCAAGCGCAACGGGATCCTCGAACCATTCCACGCCATCAAGGCTAATGCCACGATCGCGAGACTTATCCCGTGCTGATACGGCTGTTACAATGATTGGACGGCCGCTCCGGTCTTTGATCGACAGGTGATTGTCTTTCAATGCGCGAAAGAGGGCGGCTCCAACGGTGCCGAGGCCTAGAATGCCGATGCGGAGAGGAGAGGTCATTATCAGTTCGGGCTCTTTATTAAACAGTAACGCAACAGGTTATTTTGGAATGACGTTGTGCAAAGTATGGTCGGCGGTTTCAAGGAATCGCCGGATATTACGCGCGGCCTGACGAATCCGTTGCTCATTTTCGACGATTGCAATCCTAACATGGTCATCGCCATATTCGCCGAAGCCGATACCGGGGGCTACTGCAACATCGGCCTTTTCAACCAAAAGCTTTGAAAATTCCAGGCTGCCCAAGCTGGTAAAGGGTTCTGGAATTTTAACCCACGCAAACATCGAGGCGCCCGGCGGATCTATATCCCAACCCGCATGGCCGAAGCTTTCGACAAGGGCATCGCGACGGTTTTTATACGTTGCGCGCATTTCTTTGATACAATCGTCCGGGCCGTTGAGTGCTGCGGTGGCGGCCACTTGGATGGGCGTAAACGCGCCATAATCGAGATAGGATTTGACACGCGCGAGCGAGGCGATGAGCTTTTCATTGCCGACCGCAAAGCCCATGCGCCAACCGGCCATCGAGAAGGTTTTCGACATTGATGTGAATTCGACCGTGACGTCGATGGCGCCGGGAACCTGAAGAACCGATGGCGGCGGGTTGGCGTCATCGAAATAGACTTCCGCGTAAGCTAGGTCGGACAGCAGAATGAGCTCGTGCTTTTTGGCGAATTGGACAAGATCGCGATAGAAATCGAGCGAAGCGACGAACGCCGTCGGGTTGGCCGGATAACAGGTCACAAGCGCAATCGGTTTGGGGATAGAGTGTGCAACCGCGCGCTCCAGCTGGCGGAAAAAATCCTCATTGGGTTCGGCTGGAACCGAGCGAATCACACCGCCGGCCATCAGAAAGCCAAAGGCATGGATGGGATAAGACGGATTAGGAACAAGCACGACATCGCCCGGCGCGGTGATCGCCTGCGCCATATTGGCAAAGCCCTCTTTGGAGCCCAATGTTGCGATCACTTGGGTGTCGGGATTGAGCGTGACACCAAAGCGCCGCTCATAATAGGCTGCTTGGGCTTTGCGCAGCCCCGGAATGCCGCGTGAGGCAGAATAGCGGTCGGTTCGCGGCTTTCCGACGGTCTCAACCAGCTTTTCCAGCACGTGTTTGGGGGCGGGCAGATCGGGATTGCCCATCCCTAAATCGATAATATCCGCGCCACGGTTGCGGGCGGCTGCCTTAATCCGGTTGACCTGCTCGAAAACATACGGCGGAAGACGTTTTATGCGGTGAAAATCGGCCATTTTCAAAGAACCGTTAAAAATTGAGTTAGAGGATGCGACCGCTTAGCACGGGTTCGCGTCGGTTTCACGCTCGTTTGTGACGGGTAGACACTAAAATATTGATTAATTTTATTGAGAAGCGCCCGCGGCGGCGGCGTTTTTGAGGCGGGTGGCTTCCAAATCGTCTTCTAACGCCTTTAATTGCTCCGGCGTGAGCTTCTTCAGCTTTTTCTTTGGATCAGCCGGCGTAACGCCTACGGGTTGATAGTCGAGCGGCTTCCCCGTCCGAGATTCCTTTACAAAATCAGCCGCTTGCTGAGGCTCCGTGGCAAATCCCGCCCAGACCGCTAGAGGCTTGATGGCAGAAAGCGGCCCCTGTTCGTCATGTCCCGATGTTGCGCATCCGGCCAGGCAGAGGCTACCAAAGACAAAGATGGAAAATTTTATCGGGTGTCGCATGTCGGAATATGTCGCCAATCAATTTTTTTGTCTCTTTCGTCTATACGACCAATTTCTTTGTTCGACGAGCCCCATTTCCGCGTTAGAGTGGTGGTGACTGATCCTGCACGATGCAATGAGGTTGGTTTAATCGGCTGAGGGACCAATGGCAGTAGATAAAAATAAGCCGCTCAATGACAATTCGGTCGCCGGAATCCCCGTGCCGAATTATGAAGCCCTAGCCAGCAACACGGCTCGCCTGATGGAGGAGCTGGGTCACGCAACCGCGGCTTCGCTAAAGCCCGTCGAAGAAGGTCGCGCCAAACCGGGCGTCTCGGACGAGGTGAGCGATGTTGTGAAAACCCTCGGTCAGGTTGTCGAGACGATTGCCGCCGATCCGCAGCGCCTGATTATGGCCCAGACCTCGTTGACCAAGGGCTTCTTGGATTTATGGACAAATAACTTAAAGCGCATCAATGGCGAAGCGGTCGAGCCGGTTGCTCAGCCTGAGCCGAGCGATAAGCGTTTTCGGGATCCGGAATGGACCGAAAATCCGGTCTTTGATTTTGTCAAACAGGCTTATCTGATCACAACGCGTTGGGCCGATGACCTTGTTCAGCAAGCCGACCACATGGATGAGCACACCAAGCACAAAGCGCAATTTTATGTGAGGCAATTATCAAGCGCGCTGTCGCCTACCAATTTTGTGGCGACCAATCCTGAATTGTTACGCACGACGATGGAGCAGAATGGCGACAATCTCGTTCGTGGCATGCAGATGATGGTCGAGGATATCAAAGCGGGTAAGGGCACGCTGAAGCTTCGTCAAACCGAGCCGGGTGATTTTAAGGTTGGCGTTAATCTCGCCACCACGCCTGGTAAGGTTGTGCTTCGCAATGATCTGATCGAGCTCCTGCAATATTCGCCGAGCACGGAAACCGTTTACAAACGGCCGCTTTTAATCGTGCCGCCTTGGATCAATAAATTTTATATTCTTGATCTTAATCCTGAAAAAAGTTTCATTCGCTGGGCTGTGTCGCAAGGGCTGACGGTGTTTGTTGTGTCTTGGGTTAACCCCGATGAGGAACAAGCCAAGAAGAGCTTTGAAGATTATATGCGCGAAGGCATTTTCGCGGCCCTTGATCGCATTGAAAAAGTGACCGGCGAAAAAGAAGTGACTGCGATGGGCTATTGCGTCGGTGGAACGCTTTTATCGGTGGCGCTTTCTTACATGGCAGCGGTTGGTGATAAAAGAATATCAAGTGCGACATTGCTGACGACGCAAGTTGATTTCGAAAACGCTGGTGATTTGAAAGTATTTGTCGACGAAGAACAGGTTAAACAAATTGAAGAGAAGATGGATGTGCGTGGCTATCTCGAAGGCACAAGCATGGCTTCCGCTTTTAATATGCTGCGACCGAATGATTTGATCTGGCCCTATGTCGTTAATGTCTATTTGAAGGGCGAACATCCGTTTCCGTTTGATCTGTTGTTTTGGAACTCGGATTCAACGCGAATGCCTGCGGCCAATCATTCTTTTTATCTGCGCAATTGCTATCTCGATAACAAGCTTTCGGCCGGTCAAATCACGATGGGCAATGTAAGGCTCGATTTATCGCGCGTGACGATGCCAATTTATAATTTTGCGGCCAAGGAAGACCATATTGCACCGGCAAAATCGGTGTTTGTCGGGTCGAAATATTTTGGCAATAATGTCACTTATGTGATGGGTGGATCAGGCCATATCGCCGGGGTGATCAATCCGGCCAATAAGCCGAAATATCAATTTTGGACCGGTGGACCGCCGGTTGGCCAGTTTGAAGATTGGGTAGCCAAGGCGCAGGAGACGCCGGGGTCTTGGTGGCCACATTGGCTGAATTGGATCGCCGAGCAGGCACCAGAGAAGGTGAAGGCGCGTAAACCGGGCGGAAAATTGAAGACCTTGGGCGATGCGCCAGGGACCTTTGTGCTTGAGCGCTCGTGAATTTATATAAATTTGCAGCCCTGATGCTCTGGACTGGGGCTTGCCCATCCGCGTGCAAAGCGTCAGATTGCGTTCGGAACCAACAACCACATTTATGATTTGGGGAAACGACCGATGAAATTAGTTCGCTTTGGCGCAATGGGCCACGAGAAGCCCGGTATGATTGATGCGGATGGCACGATCCGCGACCTGTCTGCTCATATTTCCGATATTAATGGTGCAACGATCTCGCCCGCATCGCTTGCGACATTGAAGGCGATTGATCCGAAAAGCCTTCCTGCCGTGCCCGCCGGTACGCGTTTTGGCTCATGCGTCGCACGCCCGGGCAATTTCATCGCGGTTGGTTTGAACTATGCCGACCATGCGGCTGAATCAAATCTTCCAGTTCCAGAGCAGCCCATCCTTTTTAATAAGGCACCTAATTGCGTGCAGGGTCCAGATGACGTGATCGTCATTCCAAAGGGTTCGGAAAAGACCGACTGGGAAGTCGAGCTTGCGATCGTCATTGGCAAGACCGCGCTTTATATTAAGGAAAAGGACGCATTGGATTACGTCGCGGGCTTTTGTGTCTGCAACGATATCTCAGAACGCGCGTTTCAGACGGAGCGCGGTGGCCAGTGGATGAAGGGCAAAGGTTCGCCAACCTTCGGCCCGATCGGCCCATGGCTCGTGACAACCGATGAGGTTAAGGATGTGCAGAATTTGCACATGTATCTCGATCTCAATGGCAAACGCGTGCAGAACGGCAACACAAAGACGATGGTGTTCGGCGCGGCGCATATTGTCGCCTATATCTCTCAATTCATGCAGCTCGATCCGGGAGATGTGATCACGACCGGAACGCCTCCGGGCGTCGGCATGGGCATGAAGCCTCCGGTTTATCTCAAGGCTGGCGATAAGATGGTTGTGGGCATTGAAGGTCTGGGCGAGCAGCATCAGACGGTGGAAGCCTATAAGGGCTGAAGTTTAAGCGAATAGCGAATGGGGAGTAGCGAATAGGGACATTCAATCGCTATTCGCTACTCGCAACTCGCTCAATCGGCTAATCTCCGCCCATGAGTCGCCCCTTCCTCGGCATTCAACGTTCTGTCACTGATCGCGTTTGGCGTGAACGGTTGGATGATTCCAGCCGTGGCGTTGCTTTGGCGCTTGTGCAGGAATATGGGCTTGATGACCTTTTAGCCCGCGTCTTGGCTGGACGTGGCGTAACCCCTTCCGACCTTCCCGCCTATCTGGAACCGCGATTACGCGAGCTGATGCCCGATCCATCGACCATGATCGGCATGGATCTGGCGGCCGAGCGATTGGCCCGAGCGGTTATTGACCAAGAGACGGTTGCCATCTTTGGCGATTACGATGTCGACGGCGCTTGTTCATCCGCTTTGCTGGCGGGTTTTTTGGATGATGTTGGCGTGAAACGCCTTATCCATATTCCGGATCGGCTGATCGAAGGCTATGGCCCGAACAGTGAGGCGATCCGTTCGTTGCACGCATCGGGCGCGCAGCTCTTGGTAACGGTGGATTGCGGGACGACGAGCCATGAGCCGATTGATGAGGCGGTGCGACTGGGCATGGATTGTATCGTGCTCGATCATCATCAAGCACCCGTTGATCTTCCTGCCGCATTTGCCATCGTCAATCCGAACCGTCAGGATGATTTGTCGGGCTTGGGGCATCTTTGTGCGGCCGGCGTCGTATTTATGACGTTGATTGCCTTAACGCGCGCGTTGCGGGCGAAAGGGTTTTGGCTGGGGCGGGGCGGCGAGCCGGACTTGATGTCGCAATTGGACCTTGTGGCGCTTGGCACGGTTGCCGATGTGGTGCCCTTGCGTGGACTTAATCGGGCGTTCGTCCGGCAAGGTTTGCAGGTGGCGCGCGCGCGCGGAAGGCCTGGGCTTCGCGCGCTTGGCGATATTGCGCGGGTCGATGGTCCGATGACGCCGTTTCACCTTGGCTTTTTGATTGGTCCACGGATCAATGCCGGCGGGCGCATAGGCGACGCGGCGCTGGGCGCCAAGCTTCTTCTGACGCAGGATGAAGGCGAAGCGGTTACGATTGCCACGCGGCTTGATGCGCTCAATAAAGAACGGCAGGATATCGAAGTTTCGATGGTCGCGGAAGCCGAGGCCGAAGCGCTTGCGGCCCTTGGTATCCATGAAGACCACGGCAATATCATTGTCACGGCCTCGGAGGCGTGGCATCCCGGTGTCGTTGGCTTGGTGGCAGCGCGTTTGAAAGAGCGGTTTCGGCGTCCGGCGTTTGCGATTGCGCTGGATGGCCGTGGCACGGGGACGGGGTCTGGTCGATCTGTGCCCGGCGTGGATCTGGGACGGGCGGTTCGCGCGGCGGTTGAGGCCGGGCTTGCGCTAAAAGGCGGTGGCCATGCAATGGCAGCGGGCGTAACCCTTCGTGCCGATCAGATCGATCCCTTGCGCGATTTTCTCGAAGCGCGATTGGGGGCGGCTTCCTCGGAGGCGCGGGAAGAAAACGGCCTTGAGGTGGATGGCGCGATCAGCGCGGGTGGGGTTAAGCCTTCACTCATTCAGGAAATCGATAAAGCGGGTCCCTTTGGTTCGGCACAACCCGAACCGCTTTTCGTCCTTCCCTCTCATCAGGTGGTGGATGCGGCGCTTGTTGGTACACAGCATGTGCGGGCTCGTTTTCGCTCACCCGATGGCACGGTGCTGAGCGGGATCGCGTTCCGGGCCGCAGGGGCGCCTATCGGCGATGCTTTGCTGAAGGGCAGGGGATCGGCCCTTCATATTGCGGGCCATTTGACCATTGATCGGTATGGCGGCGGCGAACGAGCGCAAATCCGAATCGTTGATATTGCTATTCCGCAGCGCGGTTGATTTTATTGGCTTGAGACTGTTCGCGGAAAAAGATGAACAGGCCGGCGGTGACAATAACTCCCGAGCCTGAAAGCATGGTCAGATCCGGCCAATCGCCGAAAATCAAGAAACCCAGAACAACAGCCCAAATGATCTGCGAATATTGATAGGGCATTACGACCGATGCGGGGGCTAATTTAAGCGACCGATTAACGGCAATATGCGCGATGGTTGAAACAACTCCGAGCATCGCAAGGAGCGCGAAATCCCGTGGGGTGGGGGGCACCCAATGGGTCGGCGCGGCGACAAGCCCAAAGATAAGGGCGCCGCCCGCCTGCCAGCCGACCAGCACGATCCCCTTGGTGCCGCGTAAATAGCGGGTGATGATCATGATCAAGGAAAAGCCTAAGCAGCCGATCATCGCGACAAGCGCGGGCAGGGAGAGGCTTGCACTTGAAGGACGCATCGCCAGTACAACGCCGCCAAAGCCGATAAAGACGGCGATGGCACGCGGGGCATCGATTTTCTCGCCCAAAAACGCCCAAGCAAGGGCGGTGACGAAAATTGGCGCGGCCATATAGATGGTTACGAGATCGGCAAGCGGCATATAGGCGACGGCCCAATAAAAGCAGCTGACCTCGGCCGTGGTGAGAACGACGCGTAATAAATTCATCCGCCAATCGGGCGGCAGGAGCAGCGTCCGCCAACCTTCACGGTAGAATGAAGGCGAGAGGAGGATAAGACCCGCAATGCTACGGATCAGCAGCACTTGACCGACGGAATAGGTGGAAACCAGCCATTTCCCCATCACATCATTGGCCACATACATAAAAATCGCCAAAACCATGAGTGCGATGCCCATGGGAATATTTTGTCCCATGAGATTCGTATGATTCTCGTCGGACGAGGCGTCTAAGCCTTCGAGATCCTCACCGGTGCCAAAAGACGGCTCGATAAGAGCCGTATGCGGCTTTTGAGCCGTTTGCTGCGATAAATCTGACTTTTCCGTCGAAGATGGCATGGTGTGGCGGTACTCTGTTCCGAAGATTGTCGGGAATAATTCATTTTAACGAAGGTTTTTCCGTATCGCCTGCCGGAAGACGCTTGTCGAGTGGCGATTGTTCGCCTATAAGCGCCCGACCTTGGCTCTGCGCCCTTCGTCTAGCGGTCTAGGACGTCGCCCTTTCACGGCGAAAACACGGGTTCGATTCCCGTAGGGCGCGCCAAGGTT
>CAIRGA010000056.1 GCA_903877935.1 uncultured Hyphomicrobiales bacterium | reverse complement strand
TTTCCGTCATTGCTGATATCGATACGTCTACGCAATGAGCGAAGCCGCAAAGCCAGCATGGCCGCCTGCACCGCCCGTCGTTACAACGCGTCGGGTGATTGCCTTTATCGGCATGGTGTTTGGCATGTTCATGGCGATTCTGGATATTCAGATCGTCTCGGCATCGCTTGCTGAAATTCAAGCCGGCTTATCCGCAAGCGCTGAAGAAATTTCTTGGGTTCAGACCGCCTATCTCATAGCCGAAGTGGTGATGATCCCGCTCTCCGGCTTTTTAGGCCGGATGATCTCGACCCGTTATCTTTTCGCCGCGTCCGCGTTCGGATTTACGCTGATGAGCATCATGTGCGCGCAAGCAAGCTCAATCGAAGAAATGATCATCTGGCGCGCGCTGCAGGGCTTTATCGGCGGTGGCATGATCCCGTCCGTGTTCTCGGCCGCCTTTTCCATTTTTCCACGCGACAAACAATCGATCATCTCGCCGATCATTGGTCTTGTTGCCACACTCGCACCAACCATCGGGCCAACTATCGGCGGTTATTTGACCGATCTTTTCTCATGGCATTGGCTTTTTCTCGTCAATGTAGTGCCAGGGATTTTGGTAACGCTCTCCGCATGGTTTCTGATCGATTTCGACAAGCCGAACATGAATCTTTGGAAGACCTTTGATTGGTGGGGCTTGGCGGGCATGGCCGGCATGCTCGGCGGTCTTGAATATGTGCTTGAAGAAGGTCCGGCCAAAGACTGGTTTCAAGATGATCGCATCCTCAATTGTGGCATCATCGCTTTGGTCGGCGGCACGCTGTTTTTCTTCCGCGCGTTCATGGCCAGCACGCCGATTGTTGATTTGAAAGCCTTTTCAAACCGTAATTTTGCCGCAGGCTGTTTAGCCTCCTTCACCATCGGCATCGGCCTTTACGGTCTCACTTATTTGTATCCGGTTTTTTTAGCGCGCGTGCGCGGTTACACATCGCTTGAAATCGGAACGACGATGTTTTTAACCGGCGTAGCGATGTTTTTAACGGCGCCGGTTGCAGGTCGTTTGTCGGCTAAACTTGATCCGCGCATTATGCTCGCCCTTGGCATTTTCGGTTTTGCGATTGGTACTTATCTCGCCTCAACGCTCACCAAGGATTGGGGCTTTCACGAGTTGATTTGGCCGCAAATTTTCCGTGGCGTCTCGCTCATGTTCTGCATGGTGCCGATCAACAATGTCGCCCTAGGGACACTGCCTATGGATCGCCTCAAAAATGCATCGGGCCTGTTTAACCTAACGCGTAATCTTGGCGGAGCCGTCGGCCTCGCGCTCATCAACACGATCCTGAACAACCGTTGGGACCTTCACATGCAACGGCTTCGCGACAGTCTCGTCTGGGGCCGTCAGGTGGCGGACGAAACGCTGGTTAACATCACCAAGGGCATGTCGGCGCTTGGTGATGGTGCAGAATTGGCCGCCACCAAGCAAATGGCGGGCATGGTCCGCCGCGAAGCATTGGTGTTGGCGTTAGGTGATGTTTTCTTAGCGTTGACCTTCGTGTTTCTCCTGATGCTCGTGGTTTTACCGGCTATCGAAAAAGCGGGTGGCCCGAAAGCGGCGGGCGGCGGGCATTAGAGTATAGCTCGTAAAAGTGGATTCCGGTTTTACGATAAAGCCATGCTGAAACAAGAAGCTTAGATCCACGGATCTAAGCCAAGCGTCGACAGAGCGCTTTGGCTGATATAAGAAACCTTCATGCTTGAAGGACTCACTCCCAAAAACCCGACCCATGTGATGAAACTCGTCAGCGACGAGAAAACCGCGCGTAGCGTGGCCGATATTGTCATGGAAACCTTTGACCCGAATGAAACTGCCGCCGCCGCGTTCGAAAACGAGGCTACGCTGGCATGGGAAGTCGAAGTCTATTTCGCCGAGCCGCCGAACGAAGTCGGCATGCGCGAGCTTATCGCCTCGACCGTGAACCAAACGGCAGCAGCGGCTCTTACCTTTGAAACGCTGGTTGAAAAGGATTGGGTGAAGGCATCGCTTGACGGGCTTTCCATCGTTCACGCCGGACGTTTCCAAATCCACGGATCGCATGATCGCCAGCGTATACCGCAAAACGCGATCGGCATTGAAATTGAAGCAGCCCTCGCCTTCGGCACGGGCCATCACGGCACCACGCGCGGTTGCTTGCTCATGCTCGACGATGTGTTGAAGCGTCGCCGCCCCGTCCATGTGCTCGATATCGGTACGGGCTCGGGCGTGTTAGCCATCGCTGCCGCCCGCGCGCTTCATAAGCCCGTTGCATCGGGCGATATTGATCCCGTCGCCGTTATCGCCGCGCGTAGCAATGCCGTTCTGAACCGCGCAGGATCAACCGTCAGACCTGTTGTTGCCAAAGGCGTTGGTCATCCTCAGCTTTATGCCAAAGCGCATTATGATCTTGTCTTTGCCAATATCCTTGCCAAGCCGCTCATTCGTCTGGCGCCGCATATCGCCTCGGTCGCTTCGCCCGATGCCGACATTGTCCTGTCGGGCCTCTTGGCGCGCGACGTCCCCGGCGTGTTGAACGCCTATGGATTACAAGGTTGGTATTTGGCCAAACGCCGCGATCTTGAAGGATGGGCTGCGCTGCTCTTGCGGCGCGTGGCAGGCCGTCCGCTCACTCCCTTTTAACCACAACTCGCAGGCAGCAAAACCATGGCCGAAGCAATTTTCCAGACCTTCGAAGAAAAATCCACTCCGGCGCAGGGTGCAGCCCATCTCAAAGCGCTACGAACAGAACTTAAGACACGCGGGCTTGATGGCTTTGTTGTGCCTCGTACGGACGAACACCAGAACGAATATGTCCCCGCCTCGTCCGAGCGCCTAGCATGGCTCACAGGCTTTTCCGGCTCATGGGGAATGGCCGTTGTGTTGGCCGACCAAGCCGCCATTTTTGTCGATGGCCGGTATACCGTGCAGGTGCGCGAGCAAGTCGATGTCGCGATCTTCACGCCCGAACATCTGATCGATAATCCGCCCGAGGGCTGGCTCGAAAAGCATTTGAAGCCCGGCCAAAAATTAGGTTTTGATCCGTGGTTGCATACACAAGACGGAACCAAGCGTTTAGAGAAGGCGTGCAAGGCCGCAGGCGCATCGCTTGTCGCGGTTGACACCAATCCGATTGATGCCGTTTGGTCTGATCGTCCCGCCGCACCCCTTGCCCAAGTCGTACTGCATAAACC
>CAIRGA010000055.1 GCA_903877935.1 uncultured Hyphomicrobiales bacterium | reverse complement strand
GTGCATCGCCCACGGCGCGCAACACGCCCGACAGCGCCATACCGAATCCGAGAAAGATATTCGACGGCATCGCAATCAGCAAAAACCGATAGGCCACATCATGCGTGTCCCCCGTCGCACCCATCAGCGTCAAAAGCGGATGCAGCGTAAACAGAATAAGCACGAAGACGAGAAGGGCACCGAAGGTCGAAATAAAAGACGTCGTGCCCGAAAGCCTGCGCGCCCGGTCCATTTCCCGCGCCCCAATGGCGCGCGATACCAGCGCCGATAGTCCAATCATCATGCCGACATTGGCCGAGGTCGAGAAAAACATCACGGCGGTTGCATAGCCAACGCCTGCGGTAAAATTCACATTGCCGAGCCAGGAAATATAAAGCAGCGATAACAGATCAACGGCAAAAATCGAGATCAAGCCAATCGCGCCCGAGGCCGCCATCACCAGCACATGCCGCTTGATGGAACCGGTTGTAAATTTGCCAGCATCCGGCTTTTGCTCGCCTGAGCGGCTTGCAACATCGTTCATGGCGTACCTTTCAAGGGAATCATAGGCGCGAGCATAGACCTATCCCGTCGCTTAGCGAGAATATTAGGCCGTTACAAGTTAACGCCCTGTAATGCCAAATCTTTTAAAAGGCCCGCAGGGCTTGAAAATACATGCCCGGAAAGTCCGGCGCGCCGCGCACCTTCGACATTCTCCGGCCGATCATCCACGAAAAACGTCGTGGAAGGCTCAGCACCAAACCGCTCGCAACAGGCCAGAAAACAGGCGGGATCCGGCTTTGCCATACCAAATTCAGCAGAAACAAAGAGGTTTTTGCCGAATATCGGCACGATTTCCGGGAACAACTCACCAATCGTCTCCGCCACCAGATGATCATTATTGGTCAAAAGCGCCACCGGAAATCGGCCTTTCAGGGCTAAAGCGAGCTGCACCATCTCTTTAAAAGGCGGCATCGCCCGTTTTCGCGCCTGCACCCATTCGGCGCGTGACAGGGGGTAACCCAATAACCGCCCAAATTCCGCAAGATAGGCATCGGCTGAAAACGCGCCTCGATCAGACCGGTCAAGAAAATCGCCGTCCCAGATCGCTTGCCGCACAAAGTCTGTCGTTCGGCCCGAAATTTCGGCCAAACTTGCGATCCGCGTCTCGACATCATAGCCGCACAGCACATCGTCCATATCAAAAAGGATGGCGCTAATCGACATAAAGACTTAGTTTCCAGGGCCCGAGGCTTTTTCGTCGCTTGACCTCTTGTCGCGCCGCAGACACAAACAGGCAAGAAGTATTCTGACGAAAACCTATAGTCCAAGCCCGAAGCCAATGACCGCCAAACCGCCTTTAACCATCCTGCTTTGCGCCCCCCGCGGCTTCTGCGCCGGTGTGGTGCGCGCGATTGATGTCGTCGAAACGGCGCTCAAAACCTATGGTGCGCCGGTCTATGTCCGGCATGAAATCGTCCATAACCGGTTCGTCGTGGACGATTTAAAGCGCAAAGGCGCCATTTTCGTCGAGGAGCTAGATGAAATCCCCGACACTACCGCGCCCGTCATTTTCTCGGCCCATGGCGTGCCCAAAGCCATTCCAGAGGCCGCCGCAAAGCGTAATTTTCTGGCGATTGACGCCACCTGCCCGCTCGTGACCAAAGTCCACCGCGAGGCGGAAATTCACTTCAAGCGAGGACGGTTGATTCTGCTTGTTGGCCACAAAGGCCATCCCGAAGTCATCGGCACCATGGGCCAATTGCCAGAAGGCGCGGTTATCCTCGTTGAAACGCTGGCCGATATTGAAACCCTCGCCCCTCTTGAGGGCCGCGATTTAGCCTTCGTGACGCAAACCACTTTATCGGTCGATGATACGCGCGAGATTGTTGAGGCGTTAAAGGCCCGTTTCCCATCGATTGTCGGCCCGCACAAAGAAGATATTTGCTACGCCACCACCAACCGGCAAGAAGCCGTGCGCCAAGTCGCAGGCCGTTGTGACGCGGTGTTTGTTGTGGGCTCGTGGAACTCCTCCAATTCGCAACGCCTGCGCGAAGTCGCCGAGCGCGAAGGCACGCCCATTGCGCGCCTCGTCAACCGCGCCGCCGACATTGACTGGTCCGAACTCGACGCCATCCGGACAATTGGCATCACCGCCGGTGCATCAGCGCCCGATATTTTGGTCGAAGAAATCGTCGATGCGTTTGGTGAGCGTTTCACGGTTACGGTTGAGACCATCACCACGGCGGATGAAACCATGTTCTTTCCGCTTCCCCGCGAATTGCGGCCAGCGGCAGTGGAGTAAATCATGGCCGTGTATACCGAAGTACCCGATGATGATCTCGCACGCTTTATTGCGGGCTATGACATTGGCAGCATGCTCGCGCTTAAAGGCATTGCCGAAGGTGTCGAGAATTCGAATTTTCTGCTTCACACCGAAGCAGGCTATTTCATTCTGACCCTCTATGAAAAGCGCGTTAAAGCAGAAGATTTACCCTTCTTCATTGATCTCATGGAGCATCTTTCAAAGCGCGGCATCAACTGCCCACAGCCCGTGCGCAACCGCGCAGGCGAAGCGCTTGGCACCCTCGCCGGTCGTCCCGCTGCTATCGTTACCTTTCTCGAAGGCGTAGGTGTGAACAACGCAACCGTAAACCATTGCGCAGCGGTTGGTAGCGCACTCGCAAAGCTGCATTTAGCGGGTGCCGATTTTAGCGGTCAACGCATCAACGCACTCACCGTGCATGGCTGGCGTCCGCTCTATGAGGCGGCACGCGAACGTGCCGATACGGTTACGCCGGGCCTAGAAAACGCGACACGCGAAGCCCTTCAAGAACTTGAACAGAATTGGCCGAAACATTTACCAAGCGGCGTGATCCATGCCGATCTGTTTCCTGATAATGTCTTCTTCCTAAAAGCCGAATTATCCGGCCTCATCGATTTCTATTTCGCGTGTACCGATTTTTACGCCTATGATTTAGCAATTGGCTTGAACGCATGGTGCTTTGAAAAAGACGGTTCCTTCAACATCACCAAAGGCCGCGCGATGATGGCGGGCTATCGCGCCATTCGTCCTTTAAGTGCGGATGAAATCGAAGCGCTGCCTATTTTGTGCCGCGGTGCGGCTTTGCGTTTTATGCTCACGCGTCTGGTTGATTGGTTGAACGTACCACCGGGTGCATTGGTGAAGCCGAAAGATCCGCTCGAATATTATAAAAAATTACGCTTCTTCCAATCCTCGCAAAAGGCGAGTGATTATGGCGCGTAAAGCATGAGCGATAATGCATCCTCCAATCGCGTCACCCTCTTCACCGATGGCGCGTGTTCCGGCAATCCGGGCCCCGGCGGTTGGGGTGTCTTGATGATCTATGGCGAGGCGCGCAAAACGCTGAATGGCGGCGAGGAACTCACCACCAATAACCGCATGGAATTGATGGCCGCCATTATGGGCCTTGAATCGCTCAAGCGCGCCTGCACGGTCGATCTTTGGACCGACAGCCAATATGTCAAACAAGGCATCTCGCAATGGATGCATGGCTGGAAGCGCAATGGCTGGAAAACCGCCGATAAAAAGCCCGTTAAAAACGTCGATCTCTGGCAGCGATTAGATGAAGCTGTGCAACGCCACGACGTTACCTTCCACTGGGTGAAAGGCCATGCCGGCCATTTAGAAAATGAAGAAGTCGATGGTCTGGCGCGTGCGGGCATGGAACCGTTTAAGCACCATTAGCCTCGCTTTCCTTCTCCCCTCGCGGGAGAAGGTCTCCTGCATAACGGTACGGATGAGGGCCTTCAGCGGTACATCATGGCGCGCCAACCGCACGAACATGTCACAAAGCCGCCATGGTTTGTCGCGACACTCCCTGCTATATAAAGAGCTCAGGAGATCAAAACCATGAACGCAGACGAAAAACAGCTTCTTACCTCGCTCTTTGACCGTATCCGCACCGCCAGCGCCGCGCCGCGTGATGCCGAGGCGGAAGCCTTGATTGCATCGGCCGTCCACGAGCAGCCTTATGCGCCCTATCTGATGGCCCAAGCCGTTTTGCTCCAAGAGCAAGCGCTTAAAGCTGCCGATACCCGCCTGCACGAGCTCGAAGGCAAAATCGCCAGCCTCGAACAGGCCAAAGCCGAACCGGCACAAAGCTTTTTGGGTGGCATTGGTTCGTCGCTCTTTGGCGGCGGCAAAACCGCAAGCGGCCTGCCTTCCGTCGGTGCTACTCCACAACCACAACCGCAACCACAGCCCCAACCTACGCCGGGCGTTTGGGGGCAACCTCGCCAAGCGGCCCAACCCGGCTATGCGCCGCAGCCTGCTTATGCGCCACAACCGTCTTATGCCCCGCAAGCCCCGATGGGTGGAATGGGCGGCGGCGGCTTCTTGCAAAGCGCCATGACAACGGCGGCCGGTGTCGCCGGTGGTGCCTTGCTCTATCAAGGCATTTCATCGCTGTTTCACACGGGCGGTGGATATGGCGGTGGCTTTGGCGGCTACGGCATGGGTGGCGGCTATGGCATGGGCGGCGAAACCATCGTCAATGAAACGGTTTATGAAACCGTCAACACTTATGGCTCATCCGTTCCAACCCCGCCCAGCCAAGCCGATTGGGGCTCGTCCGATAACAGCCAAGCCGATAGCGGCTACCAAGACGCATCCTATGATGACAGCTCGTTTGACAGCGGATCGGATGATAGCGGTTTCGCATAGCAGCTAACATCTTCCGAATGTCATCTATTCGTGTCACAAGGGCGGGCTTCATCAGGACCCGCCCTTTTCATGTCTGCGCATAAACTCCCCGCCTCCTTGATGCTCACGTCCGGCACCGATGCCGACGGTCACAGCATGGCCGCGCTCATTTCGCGGATTTTCGACGATTACGAAAATTGCCCCTTCGTGCCCGAAGAATTCCCCGAGCTTGCAGCCCCTGCGACCTATTACACGGGCAAAGGCGGAAGCCTTTGGGTCATCAAGGACGCAACAACCCACACGGTCGCGGGCTCCATCGCCATTGCACCAACGCATCAGGCGGGCGAGGCAGAACTCTTTAAAGTCTATCTCGCGCATCAATGGCGCGGCACCGGCCTTGCGCAAACCTTGCTCTCGACCGCGTTGGATTGGGCGCGCAACGCCAAGTGTCATTCGGTCGTGCTCTGGACCGATACCCGCTTTGTCTCGGGCCATCGCTTTTATGAAAAACAAGGCTTTGTCCGCCTGCCGGGGATCCGCGCGCTGCACGATGCCGCAAGCACCTTCGAATTCGGCTACCAATTGCATGTGACCGAAACGGCCACCCAATGAAGCCCGCCCTGCGTCACGACCTTTCGGCAGGGCCGGTTCTGCTGGCCTGCCTCGGCGTTTTCCTTCTAACCAGTCTCGATGGCGTGGCCAAAGAATTGAGCACCCGCCACAGTACGATCGATGTGGTATCGATCCGCTATATGTCCGGCGTGTTCTGGTCGAGCCTCACGACCCTCATCCTGCGCCCGCCAATGCCTAATCTCGATATGATCAAAGCGCATTCCGTCCGCGCATTCTTCTTTGCCATAACGAGCTTTCTGTTTTTCTATGCGCTCGCCGCCCTGCCCATCGTCGAAACCATGGTCGTCACCTATGTCTCGCCGATCTTTATGGCGCTGTTTGGCCGAATTCTGCTGTCGGAGAAGGTTCACCCGTCAACCGCCATGGCCATTTTGATCAGCTTTATCGGCGTCTTGGTGATCGCGCTCGGCAAAGGCTTTTCGCCGCTTGGCATGGGCGGGAGCTGGCTTGGCATCTTAGCCGCCCTCGGTTCCGCCGGCACCTATGCGCTCTCGGGTGTCTTGCTACGGGCCAGAACGGGCAGCGACGCCATCGGCTCGATCGTTGTTCTGCAAAACGTGCTGACAGCGGCGATTATCGTGCCCATTTCCCTCGTCATCGGATCGCCCTTCGAAGCCATTGTGCAAGATTGGCCGCTGGTGCTGCTCATCGGCGCGCTTGGCACGGGCGGACAATTCGCCATGGCGCTCGCGTTACGCGCCGCACCCGCCGCCCGCATCGGCGTTGTGGATTATACGAGCCTGATCTGGGCAAGCCTTATCGGTATTGTCATCTTCGCCGAATGGCCGGAACCAACCGTCTATATCGGCGCAGCACTGATCATGGCGGCGTCCTTTCTGCTGCTTAGGCAGAAAAAGCCCTGATTGAATATACGAGCCTTATACAGCCCGCTGATAAACCGCCTGGTTGATTAATCTGCTGATGGCGTTTTCGTCTTCCCGAAGGTGTCCGCCTACTATTTTTGCAAGTTGTGCAGCGTTACGGTCCCAACCGTTTCGATGAAACCCGATAATTTTTACTCCACATGGAGCGCCATCGGTCAAAGAAAAATCTAATTCAACTCCGCCCGGAAGACCATCACCTTCATAGGGCACAAAATCGCGTACCAAGTGAAGCACATCCACTGGAGCATCATAGGAAGCCTGTATCGCTGTTGAAAAGCGCTCTTTCATCATTACCTTGACCATAAAATCGTATGATTTTCCATACTTTTAAAGTCTCTACGGAATCCAAACGACGCAACAGTTGGCGCTTGATCAGCCTCAGGATCAACAAATACTACATATGGTGAACCATTGCCAAGGCTACTTATTTCATGGTTTACAAAACTTAAATATCCGGGGTTGGTAGTACCTTGGCAAATAAATGATGGCTTTTGAAGCGTTTGAGATACAAACGTTACCGCCTCTGGGGTTCGGCGATCAATCGGGATGTGTTCGTTAAAAGTCCCATCGTAGAGAATAACGCCACGGCCACCAAAATATGGAGTTTCAATTTGAGATAAAATAGGTCTATTTTCTTTTATCAAGATGAAAATCCGCTGCTCGGTATTTTGCAGATTTTACGGTTGCATTTCAATTCGAGCATTTGGATCCGAAGGAATTTTCCCAAAATGCGCTTCATAATAAACAATTGATTGATTTAAACTTTCTAATAACGCCTTTGCAACGTTGGGAGCGACCGATAATGCG
>CAIRGA010000054.1 GCA_903877935.1 uncultured Hyphomicrobiales bacterium | reverse complement strand
TCAACCTCGCGCGCAATGTCGCAAGGCTCCATTACGGCCACCGACCGTAATATGGATGTCGCCATTCGTGGCGAAGGCTTCTTTCGCATCCAGCGTCCCGATGGCACGATCGGCTATACCCGGGACGGCTCCTTTACCACCGACGCGCAAGGCCAATTGGTAACGAGCCAGGGCTTCGTGCTTGATCCCGGTATAACGGTGCCTAACAATGCGACGAGCGTATCCATCAGCGCGTCAGGCTTGGTGCAAGCCCAAATTCCTGCTCAAGCAACCCCACAAGACATTGGCAAAATTCAACTGACGCATTTTGCAAATAAGACGGGCCTTGCCGCCATCGGTGATAATCTCTTCGCACAGACGGCCTCGTCAGGCGATCCGATAACGGCGGATCCGGGAACCGACGGATTGGGCGACCTTCAGCAAGGGTATCTCGAAGAATCCAACGTCAACGCGGTTACCGAAATTTCGTCACTGATTACCGCACAGCGCGCTTATGAAATGAATTCGCGCGTCATCTCGGCGGCAGACCAAATGCAGCAAACCACAACGCAAATGTTCAAGGGTTAAGCGCATGTTGAAACAAACCATCTTTTATACGGTTGCTTTATTGATGCTTTCTGCTTCGCCCGATCTGGCTCTTGCGGATAATCAGCCGCTCCCGATCCTGCGTTCGTCAATTGTCGTTTCCGGTGATACGATTTCGTTAGCCGATTTGATGCAAGGCGATAACCTGCCTCATAACGGGCTATATGCAGCGCCAGCTCCCGGTCAAACAGGCAGTATTAAATCATCCCGTATTGCCGATGCGGCCAAGAAGGCTGGCCTTCCATCCGTCTTAGGTGATGTTTCCGGCAGCGTGATCGTCACAAGAAAAGGCCGCCTCATTGCACCAGAAGAAATTGAAGCAGCCCTCAAACAAACCATCCGTGAAAAAGGCGGCATTGAGCAGGCCCAGCTGACGTTTACAACGATCAACGCGCCGCAAGACGTGTTTGTTGAAGAAGAAGTTACCGCTCAACCGATTATTTCGAACCTTAAAATCGATCCAACCAGTTTGCATTTCACGGCTAATCTGGGAGTCCCAGGCAGTAAATTATTCGCGAAATCACCTCTGATGATCGATGGTCAAATAATTGATCTCGTCGATGTCGCCGTTTCAACACGCTCGCTCGCTAAAAACGATATCATCTCGGTCAATGATATGAAGATTGAAAAGCGCGAACGAAAAGCCTTAGCCGGAACCAACCTGATCAAGCCCGCTTTGGTCATAGGACAAGCAGCCCGCGAAGCAATTCCAACCGGTGCGCTCTTCAGCGAAGATGCCGTGAGCAAACCGATGCTCGTTGATAAAGGCATGGCGGTCAGCGTTACCTATTCCGTCGCCGGATTGAAACTTACCCTTCGAGGAAAGGCCAACGAAGCCGGCGCGATGGGGGACATGATTTCGGTTCTAAATCCACAATCAAAGAAAGTGATTTTTGCAACCATTATCGGCCCCGGTTCTGTCGCGGTATTAGCGCCCCCCAATGGTGATGTGGCGCAACGTCAAACCGCCACCACTGTTCAATAAGGATACGACAATGACATCTAATCTTGTAAAGCAAACGATGCTGGCCGCTCTTCTTGCGTCAAGCCTCGCGGCCTGCAATACCGCCGAACGGCTGGCATCCGTTGGCCGGGCGCCCTCGCTCTCGGCGATTGATGATCCTACCGCAAGTCCTGACTATAAGCCTGTCCGTATGCCGATGCCCGATCAAGTTCCCGTATCGCATGCCGCCAATTCACTTTGGCAACAAGGGTCGCGCAGCTTCTTTAAAGATCAACGCGCCCGCCAGCTAGGCGATATTGTCACCGTCAAGGTGAATTTTAAAGACAGTGCCGATATCGCCAATGAAACCAAGCGGGCCCGCACCAATTCTGACACGATGGGTGTGCCAAATTTATTGGGTCTAGAAACGAATGCGGATAAGGCGCTACCCGGCGTTAATCCTTCGTCCCTCATCAACGCGCAATCAACATCCGCGAGTGATGGCGTAGGTTCTGTCAAACGGGCGGAAACATTAGCGACGAATGTCGCGGCGGTCGTGACGCAAATCTTGCCGAACGGCAATATGGTGATTGAAGGCAAGCAGGAAGTACGCGTTAATTTTGAAATACGCGAATTGATTGTTGGCGGCGTCATTCGTCCCGAAGATATCGAAAATGACAACACGATCGAGTCGATGAAAATCGCCGAGGCACGCATTGCCTATGGTGGACGGGGCCAAATCAGCGACGTGCAGCAACCGCGATATGGTCAACAGGTCATGGACGTGATCTTACCGTTCTAACCAATCCGCCGGAGCCTAAAGCTCCCCAAGCCACTCATGGCCCGGCCGGGCGCCTCCCGTTTCTCCCACGGGGGGCGCATTTTATTGGCGCCTACTTAATCGTCGCGGTGAACGCGCTCATTACGTTCGTGCCGCTCTTGCGCCTCGATCGAGAGTGTCGCAATCGGCCTTGCATCAAGGCGCTTGATCGAAATCGGTTCGCCGGTTTCTTCGCAATATCCGTACGTACCATCATCAATACGGGCCAACGCTGAATCAATTTTAGAAATCAGCTTTCTCTGCCTGTCGCGCGAACGCAACTCAATCGCCCGATCCGTTTCGGATGAAGCTCGGTCAGCAATATCGGGATGATTTTCGCTATCGTTTTGAAGATTAGCGAGAGTCTCGCGGGACTCCTTCAAAATATCTTCTTTCCAATCAAGCAGCTTCTTACGGAAATATTCCCGCTGCCGCTCATTCATAAACGCCTCTTCTTCAGATGGCGCGTATGACCTATCAATCGTTTCCGCAATGCTCATATATGCAATAACAGCCCTTTTGGACCGCGCACCCTTTTTCTTAAGTCCCATATCGATCCGCCCTATACTCGTGGGGGGTTAAATACCGCGTTGTCTGTTAGCGCGATTTTGATGACGGCGCTACGACAATCACGTGCGCGCTGAAGTTATCGACCCAATTTTGCAAGTTCGACGGCAGCACGGGTCTCAATCGAATTCAAAATCTGATCCAGATCCCGATCGTCGTGATTTTCCTTTGCTTCATCAAGCCCTTGGCGAAGATTGGCTAACGCAACTTCGTCCAGTTTCCCGGCCAGAAGACTGCCCCTTAAGCCGCCTAATGCATCCAAAAGTCGAAAGCCGCGCTTAGCCGCCTTCTGGCGACGAAGTGTCACTGGCACGCCGACTTCCTGCAAAGCCATAAGCCCCTGCAGCGAATCAATACCCGGTAGCCTCCCCGCCACCGTAGCGTCCCGAGCAGGCGCGCCGCCATGCGCAACTTGGAAAGGAGTACCATTCTGCGACGCGCCAGCAGCCCGGCGCGGCGTCGACACACCACCAGGTAGCTGATCGACAATTCGCATCAAACCCTCCCATTGGAAAATACAAGCAATACTAAGCGGATTTAATATTAATAAAACCTTAATAGAGAGGGAAAATACTTCCCCTTTGACTAAATTTGCCTATCTCGATTTAGGGAAAATGCGGAATTGATTAAAATTTTCCCTGTCCTTTCATACAGTTATAAGTCTTTTTCAGATGGCATAGTCTTCGCTTACTCTACGTCAATATACTTGTGAGAAGCACCATGAAGATGAGAACCATGAGCACTCTGATAAAATCGGCCGCCCTGCTGCTAATCGCACTCAACCTCTCGGGCCTGTCAGCCAAGGCCGAGACGTCGCGGATCAAGGATCTGGCATCGGTTGAAGGCGTACGCCAAAACCAGCTGGTCGGTTATGGCTTGGTGGTTGGCCTGAATGGCTCGGGCGACACGTTGAATAATGCCCCCTTCACAAAACAAAGCCTGACGGCAATGCTCGAGCGATTGGGCGTCAATACGCGGGGCGCCAATCTACGCACGGCCAATGTGGCAGCCGTTATGGTCACCGCTGATCTGCCTGCTTTTGGTCGCCGTGGCTCTCGCATCGATGTTACCGTTTCCGCCTTAGGTGATGCCAAGAGCTTGCAAGGTGGGACATTATTGGTCACTCCCCTCATGGGAGCTTCCGGCGAAATTTATGCCGTTGCGCAAGGCTCGGTTGCGATTGCCGGCTTTCAAGCGGAGGGAGCGGCCGCAACCCTCACACGTGGCGTGCCGACCGTAGGCCGAATTGCCAATGGTGCGCTGATCGAACAAGAAATCGAGTTTCAGTTCAAAGACACGCGCTCGGTTAAATTGGCCTTACGCAATCCGGATCTCACCACGGGCAAACGGATTGCAGGCGCAATCAATGAATATATGGCCGCCAATACCGCCGAGCCAACCGATCCATCGACCGTCAACCTCACCATTCCAAAGAATTATAAAGGCAATATGGTGCAATTACTGACCGAGATTGAGCAATTGCGCATTGACCCCGATCAGGTCGCCCGCGTGGTGGTTGATGAGCGGTCCGGTGTGATCGTGATGGGCAAAGATGTTCGCGTATCGACCGTTGCCATCGCGCAGGGCAATCTCACAATATCAGTCACCGAGCAGCCTTTGGTCAGCCAACCGGACGCGTTTAATTTTGGATCAGGCGCGCAAACCGTCGTTGTGCCACGCACGACCATTCAGGTCGATCAAGGTGCCAATAACAAGCTCGCTGTGCTCAAAGAGAGCGTAACGCTCAAAGAGCTCGTCGATGGCCTGAATGCCTTGGGCATTGGCCCGCGTGACATTATTTCCATCTTGCAAGCGATCAAAACGGCCGGCGCGCTGCAAGCCGATATTGTGGTGATGTGATGCAACAAACGACACTTCACGCTAGCCCCATTGCCGATGCGCATCAAAATTATAGCGCTCTTGGGAAAAATAAGAAACTATGGGCCACGGCACAGGATTTTGAATCCGTGTTTTTAGGATCGATGTTTGGAGAAATCACCAAGCAACTATCCGGTGAAGGTCCGTTGGGTGGACAAGGCGCGGGCGGTGATGCTTGGCGTTCGATGTTGACCGATGAATTGGGTAAGTCCGTTGCACAGTCTGGTGGCGTTGGTGTTGCGTCTCAAGTGTATTCTGAACTCCTGCGGCTACAAGCCCATTAGGGAACCAAACCATGACAGCGACCCCGCAAATACCGACCATCAAATCAAGCGAAGATGCTGAAGCATTATGCGCGATGTTAGAGAGCAGGCTTGATACGCTTGAATCCGTTATCCGTGAAGAAACCGACCATCTTGCGACATCGAGATTGGCAGACGCCTTTGCTCTGCACGAGCGCAAGGCAATGGAAGCCCGGTCCTATGAGCGAAGCTTTATTGCCTTTCGCCACAATGCCGTAGCCTTGGCACGCTATAAGCCCACGGCATTGGAGCGGATCAAAATGCGGCATGGATCGCTTCAATCTTCGCTCGAAGCCAATCTCAAGACATTACAAACGCTGACAAGCGTCTCCGAAGGCATTTTGCGCGGTGTTGCTCGAGAAGTGTCTTCCGCCCGTTCTTTATCAACCTACGGACAGAGCGGGCGCGTCGACGGCCTAAAGGGTGGAGCGGCAACGACCCCTTTAATGGTTTCGGTACGCTTTTAATCGATCGGATGAATTTGAAATAAAGTGTCCTTAATTCCGCAATTTTTTCTAAAACTATCTTTGCTAACGTGATGGCCAGACATCCAGAAGGAGAACGTCATGGCCATCAGTGCAACATCCGCAAGCCCAGTCACTTTACCCGTGACACGGGATCCCCCCGCACAACCGGTAAAGGTGCCCGAGGCAATCGCGCCGCAAACACCCCTTGCGGGTACGCCCACAAAACCCGTTGACCTTAGCCCTGCCGCGCCGACCTCACGACGCACAACCGTTGATCAGTCAACGGGTGAACTGGTGTATCAGGTGATCGATGATCACTCGGGTCAAAAAGTAAGCCAGTCGCCCGACGAAGCCATCCTCCGCATCAGGGCCTACGCGCGGCAGATGGAAGCCGCAAAGCAGCCTGTTCCCGTAACGCCAAAGGCTGTGGCTAAAGGTTAATTTGAGATGCAATTAATGTTTTGTTAACACTCTTAAAAATTGCAGGGACCGCTGATTAAAATTTTTGATACATTTTAACAAAGTTGTAGAAATCGCACTTTCAATCATAAATTTAAATTTGATTTGAAATTAACTACGATTCGAGTGCTGTTCTCTGGAACATAGGCATTGCGCCGCCCCATCCTCATCCTCTGACCCACATCGCAGAACGCGGTGTCCATTTTTGCAGTCAAGCGAATTTGGTTTTTCGTCAGAAGGAAAACACCTATGTCAATGTCAATTGGAATGGCTCAGGGCATGAATGCTCTGATCAGCATCAACTCCCAGCTCTCCGATATGCAAGCTCAGGCACTCTCGGGCAAAAAGATCAACAACGCGTCCGATG
>CAIRGA010000053.1 GCA_903877935.1 uncultured Hyphomicrobiales bacterium | reverse complement strand
GCCTGGCAACGCGCCGGTGAAATCTGCGATGAAGACGTCGAGATTTGCCGCAAAATTGGCGAGGCCGGAATGGCCCTCATCCACAAGGCGCATAGGCCCAATAAAACCATCAACATCCTCACCCATTGCAACGCGGGCTGGCTGGCTTGTGTCGATTGGGGCACTGCTCTCGCACCCATTTATATGGCGCATGATACAGGCCTTCCCGTGCATGTCTTTGTCGATGAAACACGACCCCGCAATCAAGGCGCGTCGCTCACCGCATACGAGCTCGGCGCGCATGGTATTCCGCACACCGTCATCCCGGATAATACCGGCGGGCACTTAATGCAGCACGGTATGGTCGATCTTTGCATCGTGGGCACCGATCGCACCACCGCGCGCGGCGATGTCTGCAATAAAATCGGTACCTATCTCAAAGCCCTTGCGGCCCATGCCAACAATGTGCCGTTCTACGTCGCCCTGCCCCACACCACGATCGATTGGACAATCGAAGACGGCCTTAAAGAAATCCCTATTGAAGAACGCTCCGCCCGCGAAGTCACGCATATGACAGGCCGCCTGGAAGATGGCAGCTTAGCCACCATCGACATCATGGCCCCGGGCAGCAAAGCGTTAAACTACGCGTTTGATGTCACGCCCGCCCATCTCGTAACAGCGCTCATCACGGATCGCGGCATCTGTCCCGCAACGCGCGAAGGCTTACAAAGCCTTTTTCCAGAGCGCGCCTAACCGCTAATGCTACGTAGCGCCGGATAGGCCCGCTCATAGGCCGCAAAGAGCGGTTTATATTGCTCGTGCACCGCCATATTCGGCTCAATGCGACGCGTGACGTTCACCATCGCGCCCGCTGCCTCCTCAATCGATGTATAGTGCCCTGCCGCCACCGCCGCCAAAATCGCCGAACCCAGAGCGGGCGCATCCGCCACTTCCGTCAGCGTCAGAGGGATCCCCGACACATCCGCGTGAATCTGCATCCAGAGTTCGGAGCGCGTCGCGCCACCGCATATGCGAAACTCATCCGGCACATAGCCATTCGCGCGCATCGCTTTGAAAATCGCCTCAGAGCCAAAGGCCACGCCTTCAATCATCGCGCGAAAAATATGCGCCCTGCCATGCTTCAAGCTCAACCCCGTAATCGCCCCGCGTGATAAAGGGTCGGTGTGGGGCGTGCGGTTGCCCTGAAAATGCTCTTGCACAATCAAGCCATCGGCACCGGGCGGCAAAGCGGCCGCTTCCGCATTAAGCGTCTCGTAACTCACCCCTTCGCCGAGTAAATTCTTAAACCAGTTGATCACAGATCCCGTTGATGTCTGCCCGCCTTCCACCGCATGCAATCCGGGCAGCAACGCGTCTTCATAGGTACCCCAAATGCCCTTGCCGTGAAACGGCTTGGCCGAAAGCCCCAAATGCAAATGCGAGGAGCCGGTAATAAAGGCCAAGGCGCCCGGTTTCACAACACCCAAGCCGATCATCGCGATAAACGCATCAGCCCCGCCCTGCGCCACCGGCAGACCCGGGTTGAGCCCCAAATGCGCCGCAGCCTTGACGGTTAATCCGCCGATGGTCTCGCCTAAGCGCACCACATCTTTCGGCCATTTATCAGCCAGCGTCGGAATACCGAGCTTTTCAACCATCGAGCGGGCATAGCCGCCCTCGCTTAAGCGATAATGCCAACGCGCGGCAGCGTTGTTAATCGAGGCCACCATCCGCCCTGTCAGATGAAAATTGACATAGTCCTGATATTCGCAAATCGTCGCCGCCCGCTTGAAAATCTCGGGTTCATTGCGCGCGATCCATAAGGCCTTCGGGATCATCCATTCAGCGGAAACGGGACCCGCGCCGTTCGAATTGACCTTTAAAGCCGCATCCCCCGTCGCCAACACCGCTTCCGTCTCTTTTGACGAACGGACATCCATCCAGATCAGCGCCGGCCTCAAGGCATCACCCTTCTCGTCCAGCGCGACAACCGAGCAGCAGGTTGTATCGACCGAGAGGCCGACAATGCTGTCAATGCCGATGCCTGCGTCGGCAACGGCCTTGCGCACGCTATTGCCAACCGCATACCACCAATCGGCTGGGTTTTGCTCCGCCCATGCTGGATGTGGAAACGCCGTCTTGTAAGGGGTCGCAGCAAAAGCGAGCGGACGGCCCTTCAGGTCAAACACGCCTGCGCGCAAGGATTCCGTGCCACCATCAATGCCGATCACATAAGCCATGCGTTTGCCCCCTCGTTTCTTGTTATGTCATCTGTTACCAGAAGAATAACCCGCGATTCATCGGCGAGTAAACCGGCGACCCCATGAGCGAACCATCTTCCCAGCCACTTGTTCACCCAACGCAGGAGCCGAAAGGGCTTTTGCCGAAGGGAATGATTTTACCGCTGGTCATCGCCAGCGCGCTGTTTCTCGAGAATATGGACTCGACCGTTCTGGCAACCTCCCTGCCCGCCATCGCACTGGATCTTCACCAAGACCCCATCGTCCTCAAGCTCGCCTTCACCTCCTATCTTCTGAGTTTGGCGGTCTTTATCCCCATTAGTGGTTGGATGGCGGATCGCTTTGGCGCGCGGCAGGTGTTCCGGTTGGCGATTGCCGTCTTCACCCTTGCCTCGCTCGCCTGCGCCTTCACCAATACCTTGGAAGGCTTTATTATTGCGCGCGCGGTGCAAGGTATGGGTGGGGCGATGATGGTGCCCGTAGGCCGCCTTGTCTTGGTCCGCGCCATCCCCAAAAGCGAATTGGTCCAAGCGCTTTCCTATCTCACTCTGCCAGCCTTGATAGGCCCCGTCGTAGGCCCTTTGATTGGTGGATTTTTAACAACCTATCTGCATTGGCGTTGGATTTTCTTTATTAACATTCCAATGGGCATTACCGGCATTATTTTAGCCTCGATTTTTGTGCCTGATGTCAAAGCGGAACATCAAACCAAACTCGATGCAACCGGCTTCATCCTGTCGGGCCTTGGCCTTTCAAGCCTTGTATTCGGCCTGACCATTTTAGGCCGTGAAATCTTGCCCCTTGCGGTAGCACCTCTTTTATTGCTGCTCGGTGCGGGCCTTCTGGCCCTTTATGTCTGGCATTCCAAACGCGTGCCCCATCCCATTCTGAAACTCGCGCTCTTAAAGCTACCGACGTTTCGCACCAGCATGGTCGGCGGCTTTTTCTTTCGCGCCGGCATTGGCTCCAATCCGTTTTTATTGCCGCTGATGTTGCAAATCGGCTTTGGCCTGTCAGCCTTTCAATCAGGCTCATTGACTTTTGCCGCATCGGCCGGCGCTTTTTTAATGAAATTCACCGCGCCATCCATTTTGCGACGCTTCG
>CAIRGA010000052.1 GCA_903877935.1 uncultured Hyphomicrobiales bacterium | reverse complement strand
TGAATGGAGTTTACCAATGTCCTCGCAAAATCTGCCAAAGCCTGATGCCGCTAAAAATATGACGCTCATTGGTCATTCGGATCAAGGCGGGCGTCCGGATGGTGTGCAGCTCATGGTCAATAAAGGCCATGCGTTTATAGGCCATATGTTCTCCAAGGGTTTCTCGGTGGTCGATTGCACCAACCCGCGCGATCCGAAGCCTGTCACCTATGTGCCAGCCCCGCATAACACATGGAATATTCACTTGCAGACGCATGGTGATTTGCTGCTGGTCATCCACGCGAAGGACATGTTCGCCGCTGCCGAATTCCAAGATGAGAAAGCCTATTACAAAGGCGCACTCGGCGAGAAGGTCGGTACCGCGAAAGCGTCAACCGCACCGGTTCGTGACTGGTCGGCGGGTATGGCCGTTTACGATATCAAGAACCCGAAAGAGCCGAAGCAAATCGGCTTCATGCCCGTTGAAGGCGGCGGCGTGCATCGTATTTGGTATACGGGCGGCAAATGGGCCTATGTCTCGGTGCTGCTCGATGGTTTCACCGATTATATTTTCATGACGGTTGATATGTCGGACCCGACCAATCCGAAGCCTGCGGGCAAGCTTTGGCTCGATGGCATGAACACGGCTGCGGGTGAAACAATTTCATGGGCACCCAACAAGCGTTTCGGACTGCATCACGCAACCGTCAGCGGCGACACCGCGTATGGCGCCTGGCGCGATGCCGGCCTTGTGATGATCGATGTGAAAGACCGCGCCAATCCATCGTTGATCCTGCACAAGAACTGGTCGCCGCCCTTCAATGGCGGCACGCATAATTGCTTGCATTTGCCGGATCGTGATCTTCTGGTCGTGCTCGATGAAGCGGTGCTCGATGATTATGAGGATGGCTTCAAGCCGATCTGGTTGTTTGATGTGCGCGAGCCAACCAATCCGGTTTCGATCTCGACGCTGCCTACGCCACAAGAAGCCGATTACCGTCATAAAGGCGGCCATTTCGGCCCGCATAATATTCATGAAAACCGGCCCGATGCGTTCGTGTCCTCGACAACACTTTTCGCGACGCTGCAAAACGCCGGTATCCGTGTCTATGACATCAAGAATGAATATCGTCCGGAAGAAACAGCCTATTTCGTTCCGCCAAAACCTCCCAAGCTGATTGATGGAAGGCCTAATCGCCCCCTCGTCATTCAAAGCTGCGATGTCTATGTCGACAAAGAAGGTCTCGTTTACGCGAACGACTATAATGGCGGCCTCTATATTCTCGAATATAAAGGGTAATCTGCTTTAAGTTACCCTGATCGATGCAATGAAAAGCTACTGAACGGAGGCGTCTCGATGATGGGGCGCCTCTTTGTTTGTCTCTCAGTAAAGTGAACGTCTCATGCCTATTCAACTCTATGCCTTCGCCCTTGGTGCCTTTGCTATTGGTACAACGGAATTTGTGATCATGGGCTTGCTGCCACAAGTCGCAGCGGATCTTGCGATTTCAATTCCGGTCGCTGGACTATTGGTGACGGGTTACGCCCTTGGCGTCGTTGTCGGCGCACCGATCATGACGCTTGGAACCACCAAGGTGGATCGCAAGACCTTGCTTGTTAGCCTCATGAGCCTGTTCTTCATCGGCAATCTAATGGCGGCACTGGCCCCTAATTATGCGGTGTTGCTCGCGGGGCGGATCGTCTCGTCGTCGATGCATGGTGCGTTTTTCGGTGTTGGCTCGGTTGTGGCCGCGGGCCTTGTGCCTAAAGAAAAACAAGCCCGCGCGATTGCGCTCATGTTTTCCGGGTTAGCGCTTTCCAATATTATCGGTGTGCCGCTCGGAACCGCTTTTGGGCAGGCCATGGGTTGGCGCGCCACGTTTTTTGTTGTGAGCCTTTTAGGGCTTGCTGCGGGCAGCTTCTTGTTCGCTGTTTTAAAGCCACAGGCTGCTGATTCAACAGGCAGTATTGCGAATGAAATTTCTGCACTGACGCGACCAAGAGTTTGGTTAGCGCTTGGCACAACCACTTTCGGCTTTGGCGGCGTTTTCGTTGTCTGGACGTATATTGCACCGATTTTGGGTACGGCAACGGGCTTGTCGCCGGAATGGATTACGGGCGTGCTCTTTGTGTTCGGTACCGGACTTACCCTTGGCAATCATTTTGTCGGTCGGTGGGCCGACAAGTCGCTTTCATTGGCGCTGGTTGGCGTGCTTGGTGCGCTTATTCTTTTACTCGCGCTCTTTTCTGTCACCATGGCCTCTTTTGTTCCGGCGACGATAACGATCTTCTTCTTAGGCGTTGCAGCGTTTGGAACAATCCCGCCCTTGCAAATGGGCATTATGGAAGCAGCCAAAGGCGCGCCTAATCTCGCATCGGCTTTGAATATTGGCGCTTTTAACCTTGGCAATGCGGGCGGCGCGTGGATCGGTGGCTTATTGATCGGCGCAGGTTATCCTACACCCGCTCTGGCGCTCGCAGCCGCTGCCGTTAGCTCGGTCGGATTGATCTTAGCAATCCTTTCCAGATCCTCCTTCATCCGATAGTCTAAGAGCAAGCGTAAATGAGTCAGGCTAACATCAATGAACCAATTTAGGAGTAAGCGCGTATCTGCACGTAATTAATCGATAAAAAATAAAATCAGGGGGGAGCGTAGATGGCATTTTCAGCCACACTCATATGTCGCATATGCTCCGATCGAAATCGGCAGGTTCGCCTATGACAAGCGATCTCGTCTTGGAAACGCGCGGACTGGTGAAGCAATTCGGTGGATTTACAGCCGTAAGCGATGTTTCGATCAAAGTGCGTCGCGGTACCATTCACGCGATGATTGGCCCCAATGGCGCGGGTAAGACGACAGTCTTCAATCTGCTGACAAAATTTATTCAGCCAACGGGCGGTATGATTTTGTTCGATGGTCTTGATATCACCAATCGCCAGCCCGCCGACATTGCGCGGCATGGTCTTGTTCGCTCGTTTCAGATTTCAGCCGTCTTTCCGCATATGAGCGTTTTAGAAAATGTCCGCGTTGCATTGCAGCAACCGATGGGCAAT
>CAIRGA010000051.1 GCA_903877935.1 uncultured Hyphomicrobiales bacterium | reverse complement strand
GCCGCAGCCTGATTAAACCTTCGCCGCCAAAGTCTGAACCAATGCAAAGGAACAGGCACCAGAAGGCTTGCATCCGACAAAATATCAGCTCCCTCGCGGGCCATCCATACGCCCATCGTATCGGCCAATTCGACGCGGTCGCCATATTTCAACCCGTGCACCAATTCACGGGCAACGCCGTCATAACGGGCAACGGCGCGCGCGCGTCCAAAAACCGGAGGATGAGCAACGGCAAAGGGTGAGAGCATCATGCTGCCATGATCAACCGGCAAAGGCGTGCCATATCGGTCGCAGATCGGCTTGGTAATCCATGGCATCTGCCGCCAACAGGCGGGACAAATACCGTCATGCTCGGCGAGTGCCGCTCCGCAGGCGATGCAGGAGGGCGGATAGAGGAGGTCAATAAATTTTCGACCAATGATAGAAAGGGCGGCCAAGGATGGCTTCATCGGAGCGTTTCACGCTTTGACGTCCAAGATAAAAATGATCATACACCGTCATCATGGTTGATGCTCCCCGTCTTTTTGAACAGGGTCTGATCCGGCGGCGTTTACAACGTGCGATCCGGCAGGGCGCTGAGGATTTCTTGCTTGCGCGTGCAAGTGCCGATTTATCCGATCGGCTCAATGCCGTGTTGCGCCAATTTTCAACTGTGCTGGATTTTGCAACGCCGGGGCCCCATGCGGCTGATGCACTCTTTGCTTCCGGTCGAGCGGAAACGATTATACGGGCGGCGCCTGTCGTTGAAGCATTAGGCCAAGCCAGCTATCCGTCCTTTGTTGCCGACACCGGATTATTGCCCTTTGGCGCCTCAAGTCTTGATGGGGTCATATCGCTCTTAGCGCTACAAATGGTCGATGACCTGCCGGGGATTTTGTCGCAAATCCGCCGCGCTTTACGGCCCGACGGAATGTTTATGGGGTGCTTGATCGGGGGCGCTAGTCTTACCGAACTTCGCCAAAGCCTGGTTCAGGCCGAAAGCGAAATGGAAGGCGGCATCAGTCCCCGCGTCGCGCCTTTCGCCGATATCAGCGACCTTGGTGGATTGTTGCAGCGCGCAGGCTTTGCCTTGCCCGTTTCGGATGTGGATAGTTTCACCGTGCGTTATAAGAGCCCATTGGGTTTGATGCATGATTTACGGCGCATGGGTGCCACCAATACGCTCATTGAGCGTCGTAAATCGCCAATGCGCCGCGCCACCCTGCTGCGGGTGTTGGAAATTTATGCCGAACGTTTTTCAGATCCCGATGGTAAGGTTCGGGCGACGTTCGAGTTCGTTTGGATCTCGGGTTGGGCCCCGCATGAAAGCCAGCAAAAGCCTTTGAAGCCTGGCTCTGCGGCCAAGCGTCTTGCCGATGTTTTAGGGGTTCCCGAGCATCCAACAGGCGACGTGCCAAGCCGACAAAAGTGACAGGTCAGCGCTATCTCACCAAAGTTTAATCTTATCGAAACACGCCCGTCAGGTGACATTGGGCATTGTGTCCTCAACGCCCATATCGGGCAGCATGAGGAGTTGATGAGATGAAATTTGGCAAAAAGACTTTAATCATGGGGACCGCGCTTGTTGTCGTTGCCGGTGGCGCGCTGGCAGCCTTTGCTCAACCAGGCGGACGTCACGGTGAAAATTTTGGTCCAATGGGTCATATCTGTGAGGCGAAAGATCCAATAGGCCCGCGCCTGCTCGATCATTTGCAACGGGCCATTAAGCCAACAGACGCGCAGAAACCGGAATTCGAGGCTCTAAAGGCAGCGCTCACCTCGGCGGAAGCCAGCGTGAAGGCAAGCTGTCCGGCCGATCCGATGACGGTTGATCATACCCCTCCGGGTATGCTTGCGGGCATGGAGCAGCATTTAACCGCCATGCTTGGCGCCGTTAAGACGGTTCGTCCCGCCTTTGATGCGCTTTATGCCAAGCTCGATGACAAACAGCGCGATGCCTTGCGCTGGTCCGCTCCTTTTGGCTGGGAACATCATCAAGGTGATCACGGCCATAGGATGGATGAGACACCAAAGGCTCAGTAAAGCGAGCGAATGATCAAACCGTGCCGCGGGCGATGGCAATTTGCGCCCGCGCACCACTTCTTAATTGGCCGAAATCGGTACCAATCGCCATCAAATCATAGCCTTTGGCCTTAAGCTCAATCGCCGCCAATGGGCTTGGCGCGAAGCAACATGCTGCCTTTTTGTGCGCTTTGCAGCGGGCGACCACATGATCAAGCGCATCAGCCACATCTTTGCGGGACGGGTCGACATTGGCGCCATATGAAAGCGCAATCGAGAGGTCGGACGGACCAACAAACACGGCATCAATACCCGGCGTCGCAAGAATATCATCAACGGCGGCAAGGGCTTCGCGCGTTTCCACCATCGCAATCGCGACGGACATAGCGTTGCCCGCTTTCATATACTCATTGCCCTCGGTGCCGGTCAGACCAAACGCAATGGTCGGCCCCCAGCTCCGCTCGCCAACCGGCGGGTATTTCATAAAACTCGCAAAGGCTTTTGCGTCTTCTTTTGAGTTGATCATCGGCGCGATGACACCGGCAACACCCAGATCAAGGACGCGCGAGGCGGTTGAGAACTGACCGACGGGGATGCGCACGATTGTGGGCTTTCCGGCCAAGGTCACTTGGGCTACGCCAAGCGCCACGGAGTGAATATCATTCGCACCATGCTGCATATCGAGCGTTATCGCGTCGAAATCCTCAAGCGCCAATTGTCCCGCGACCAGCGGATCCGGCATGCCAACCCAAGCCGTTAAAAGCCCCGAGCCACCGCCGATTTTTTTCGACAGTGCGCCAAGCGTTGCCAGATGTGCCATGCTGCTTCCCCCTATGTTTGACGAGAGGCTAAGCATAATGGCCCCCTAAAACAAGGGTGCGCCCGTCATAGCTTCTATTCGCCGGTCACGACTTCCCGCTTTGCGACGGAAAGGAGCTGGTCCATTTTGGCGCGAATATCGTGGGCAGAATGCTCAATTTTGACGGTCGCGAAATCGTGAGCGATCTTTTTGAGGACATCGTCATCGCCCGGTTCGGCCAAATCAGCGCTCAGCACGGTTCCGGTATAGAGCGCTAATTCATCCCCCTTTAAGCCCAATAAGCCGCCGGCCCACAGGCCTAAAAGATGATTACGGCGCGCCTTGATCCGAAATTCGGTGTTTTGATCGTGGACGAACTTGGCTTCAAATCCCTGTTCGCGCTCATTAAATGTTGTCATCAGACCGCTCCATGCCGTTGCTAACCTGAGTGAAGCAGTCTGACACGCCAATATCACAATCGGATGTCGTATCTTGCCGGATTGACAAGGCCGTTCGATGGGCGCCCTAAAAGACTGGGGGATTGAAAATCCTTTGTTTTAAATGGCGCGTTGCAAATCAGGTGGGTTTTCCTGTAAGAAGGGCCATCCGGTTATGGATTTCCTCAAACAACGGTATATGTCGATGAACCGCCGCCGTCGCATTTACGAGGGCAAGGCGAAGATCCTCTATGAGGGTCCCGAGCCTGGCACCCTCGTCCAGCACTTTAAAGATGATGCAACCGCTTTTAACGCCAAGAAACACGCTGTTCTTGACGGAAAGGGTGTTTTAAACAACCGCATCTCCGAATTCATTTTCAACCATCTGAACGCGATTGGCGTGCCAACGCACTTCATCCGCCGCCTTAATATGCGCGAGCAATTGATCCGCGAAGTCGAGATCATTCCGCTCGAAGTCGTCGTTCGCAACATCGCGGCCGGCTCACTCGCCACCCGTTTGGGGTTGGAAGAAGGCACACCGCTGCCACGCTCGATCATCGAATTCTATTACAAGAACGATGCGTTGAACGATCCGATGGTTTCCGAAGAGCATATCACGGCTTTCGGCTGGGCAACCCCGCAAGAGCTCGATGACATCATGGCGCTCGCTCTGCGCGTCAACGACTTCCTCACCGGCCTCTTTCTGGGTGCCAATATCAAGCTCGTCGATTTCAAAATCGAATGCGGCAGGCTGTGGGAAGGCGAGATGATGCGCATCGTTCTGGCCGACGAAATCTCGCCGGACTCGGCTAGGCTTTGGGATGCCAAAACGAACGACAAGCTCGACAAAGATCTCTTCCGCCGCGATCTTGGCAATTTGGTGGATGCCTACACAGAAGTCGCCCGCAGGCTAGGTATCTTGGCCGAAGGCGAGCTTGTCATGGGCAGCGGGCCGAAATTGGTGCAGTAAATGCTGCATTTATATTGCACCGCACAATAATTCAGGAAAGCCCGTTGCAAAGCGGGCTTTTTTGTTGCGCAGCATTTTTGTGAAATCGCTTTTATTTCAAGGGGTTGATAAATTTATGCTGCACAATTGCTGCGCAGCATTTTTATCCAATTTTTGCTTTCTTCTCCCATTGGGGAGAAGGTGGTCGCGGAGCGACCGGATGAGGGTCTAGCGTTTGAAGCTTTGCACGAAACCCTCACGATCAGAACCTCACCCGCCTGCTCCGCAGACACCCTCTCCTTCAAGGAGGCGGAAATTCTAGGGGGATGCGAGCTGAACGAGCGATTTTGAAAATGCACAAAATTATGTTAAACATGCTCCATATGTTGTACATATAAAAGAGGCATCCATCATGCTCGACGTCATCAATTTCACCGAAGCGCGAAACAATCTTAAAAGCGTTCTCGACAAGGTTGTCGATGACGCCAATGTCACGATCATCGCGCGGCGTGATGCGCCTAATGCTGTGGTGATGTCGCTCGATACTTATAACAGCATTATGGAAACGGCCTATCTCTTGAAATCGCCGGCCAATGCCGCGCGTCTCGCGCTTTCGATTGAGCAGCATCGAGCGGGTAAAGCGGTTGAGAAGACGTTGATCGATGACTAGGCGTCTCGCATTCACGTCCGATGCTTGGGATGATTATGTTTATTGGCAAAGCCAAGATAAAAAGACGCTGAAGCGGATCAATCAACTTATCCGCGACTTGAGCCGCGAGCCCTTTGCGGGAATAGGCAAGCCTGAACCTCTTCGCGAAAATCTCTCAGGCTATTGGTCGCGTCGGATCGATGACACGCATCGGTTAGTTTATGCTGTTGAGGATGGCATCGTCACGATCCTTGCCTGCCGGTACCATTATTGAAGCAGTGTTGTATGCCCATAATTTGCTGCGCAATTATTTTCATTACGTCATTACTTCGTTCCCGCTTACAATGACAGAGTTTGCCGTTTACCTCACCCTGAGCCGCCGCGAAGCGGCGAGTCGAAGGGCGTGGTACAGCAGCTCTCATCGCCAAAAAATGGTTCGACACACGCCTTCGGCTTGGCTCACCATGAGGAAAACGACGATCCGAGAGTTACGTGATTCAAAACTCGTTATCAATCATGCTTTCGGAAGCACGATCGCGTGACAGGTCCTTAAACCCGCCGCTCCACCATCATCTTCTTGATCTCCGCAATCGCGCGTGCCGGGTTCAACCCCTTCGGGCAGGTATTGGCGCAGTTCATGATGGTGTGGCAGCGATAGAGGCGGAACGGGTCTTCGAGATTATCCAGACGCTCGCCGGTGGCTTCATCGCGGCTGTCGATCAGCCAGCGATAGGCTTGCAGCAACACGGCGGGGCCTAAATAGCGGTCGCCGTTCCACCAATAGCTCGGGCAGGAGGTTGAGCAGCACGCGCAAAGGATGCACTCGTAAAGCCCGTCGAGCTTTTCGCGGTCTTCATGCGATTGCTTCCATTCCTTCTCGGGCGCGGGCGTCGAGGTATGCAGCCATGGCTCAATGGAAGCGTGCTGCGAGTAGAAATGCGTGAGGTCCGGCACGAGATCCTTGATCACCGGCATATGCGGCAGCGGATAAATCCGGATCGGATGCGCCACCTCGTCCATGCCCTTGGTGCAGGCGAGCGTGTTGAGCCCGTCAATATTCATCGCGCACGAACCGCAAATGCCTTCGCGGCAGGAGCGGCGGAAGGTGAGGGTAGGGTCGATCTTGGATTTGATCCAGATGATGCCGTCCAGAACCATCGGCCCGCAATCATCGCGATCGACATAATAGGTGTCCATGCGCGGATTGCTCTCGCCATCGGGATCGTAGCGGTAGATGCGAAATTCAGTGAGGTGGATGGCATTCGCAGGCTTTGGCCAGACCTTGCCATCAACAACGCGGGAGTTTTTTGGGAGCGTGAGTTCAACCATGGCTTTATTGTCCTTTGCTCACCGTTTTACTGGCTCTTCGCCAGAGGGAGCATTCTGAGGCGATTTTGATGTTGATCGAGGGTAACTAATGCCCCTTTCGCTAGCGCATCAGCGCATTTGGCGAGCGCGTTCAACACGAGCGGAAGCATGGTTACTGGATCGTTGCGACCATCTCTGAGTTGGATCACACTGGGCAATGCGCCATTCGTGATGGCGAGGATTTCGCCAAAATCGAGGTCGCTTGTCATAACCACGTGGTCATGATCCTTGGCCCACGCCATAATAGTTGCATCAGAAGCGCCCGGTGCACCAATGCTGGACCAATGAACAGTATCGTGGCCTTTAGCCGCCAGCAATTCGGCCCATTTGGATGAAATATTCATATCCAACACAATCTTCATGCTGCGGGTGACAAATCAATCTCTTGGCTTGATGCCATGTAAGCGGCATAGCGAAGGGCCTGCGTAATGTCTTCGCGTTCGAGATAGGGAAACTCTTCCAAGAGAGTATCTACAGTGGCACCTTCCGCAATTTGACTAACAATCATGGCAACCGTTACCCGCATATCTCGGATGCAAGGCTTACCCGCCATCACCGTCGGGTCGCGTCTAATGCGAGACATATCACTCATTGCGGCCTCCCGTTTCTTTGGAGAATTTGCGCACTCATATACGATCCTCGCGAACCAAAAGCGTGCTATCCGTTTGTTTCACGCCTTTTGGCGTCAAAGCCGCAATGGCTTCAGCCTGAGCACGCAGAGAGGATGGCATTCTTTTGTAGGAAAGGGCCGCACTCAGGAACTCTTCTGCAAGAGCCTCAGGCCTTTGGCCACGCGTTAGCGCGATCCGATTGAGTTCCAAAATCAAATCATCGCGGATTGAAAGGCTACCCATAAGGTTACTCTCCTCTGTCCAAATACCCCAATTGTGCTCGGTTTGACATCGCAACCTCAATACACCCTCGCCTTCGGCGCAATGTACTCAATGTCATTCGACATCGTGTAGGTATGCACCGGACGGTAATCGATGAGGGTTTCTTGTTTCGCCGGATCGATGAAGGCCAAAGTGTGCTTCATCCATTCCTTATCATCGCGGGTCGGGAAATCCTCGCGGGCATGCGCGCCGCGGCTTTCCTGACGGTTGGCAGCCGAATCCATCGTCACCACCGCTTGCGCGATGAGATTGTCGAATTCCAACGTTTCCAACAAATCCGTGTTCCAGATCAGCGAACGATCGGTCACTTGAATATCGGACGATCCGCTCCACACCTGATGGATCAGCGTCTGGCCTTCATGCAGCACCTCACCTGTGCGGTACACGGCGCAATTATTCTGCATCGTCTTTTGCATCTGCAAACGAAGTTCCGCCGTCTTGGTGCCGCCCGAGGCGTGACGGAAACGATCCAACCTTGCGAGTGCCGCTTCACCGGCATCCGCTGGTAGTTCCGCCTGCTTTTCGCCCGGTGAAACGAGCTCTGCCGCGCGCTGTCCGGCAGCGCGGCCAAACACCACAAGATCGATCAGCGAGTTGGACCCCAAACGGTTCGCGCCATGCACGGAGACGCAAGCCGCTTCCCCAATCGCCATCAAACCGGGGACGATCGTATCCGCATTGCCGTTCTTCTTCGTCAGCACTTCGCCGTGATAATTGGTCGGAATACCGCCCATATTGTAATGCACGGTCGGCAGTACGGGTATCGGCTCCTTCGTCACATCGACGCCCGCGAAAATCTTGGCGCTTTCCGAGATGCCGGGAAGCCGCTCGTGCAAAATCTTCGGGTCGAGATGGTCAAGATGCAGATAGATGTGATCCTTCTGCTTGCCGACGCCGCGGCCTTCGCGAATTTCCATCGTCATCGCGCGCGAAACGACGTCACGCGAGGCAAGGTCTTTGGCGGATGGCGCATAACGCTCCATAAAACGCTCGCCTTCGGAATTGGTGAGATAGCCACCTTCGCCGCGCGAGCCTTCGGTAATCAGGCAGCCTGCGCCATAAATACCGGTGGGGTGGAACTGCACAAATTCCATGTCCTGCAGCGGCAGGCCGGCACGGAGCACCATCGCATTGCCATCCCCCGTGCAGGTATGCGCAGACGTCGCCGAGAAATAGGCGCGGCCATACCCGCCGGTCGCCAAAATCACTTCCGCTGCGCGGAAGCGATGGATCGTGCCATCATCCATTTTCAGCGCCATCAGCCCGACGCAACGGCCTTCCTCATCCATGATCAGATCAAGCGCGAAATACTCGATGAAGAACTCGGTCTTCGAGCGCAAGGCCTGCCCATAAAGCGTATGCAAAATGGCGTGGCCGGTGCGGTCGGCGGCGGCGCAGGTGCGCTGCGCGGTTCCTTTACCAAATTCTGTCGTCATGCCGCCGAAAGGCCGCTGATAAATCTTGCCTTCCTCCGTCCGCGAAAACGGCACGCCCCAATGCTCCAGCTCATAGACGGCTTCGGGCGCGTTGCGGCAGAGATATTCAATCGCGTCCTGGTCGCCGAGCCAGTCGGAACCCTTCACCGTGTCATACATATGCCAGCGCCAATCGTCGCGGCCCATATTGCCGAGTGCCGCTGAAATACCGCCTTGAGCCGCAACGGTGTGCGAGCGGGTCGGAAACACTTTCGAAATGCACGCGGTGCGAAGGCCCGCTTGCGCGCAGCCAACAGCCGCGCGAAGGCCCGCACCTCCGGCGCCTACGACAACGACATCAAAGGAGTGATCGGTAATTGGGTAAGCCTTGCCGTTTTGAGCGGGGGAAGAACTAGCCATTTTTATGCTCCAAACGTCAATTTAAGGACGGCAAACACACACGCCGCACCTACTGCAAGCGAGAACAAGGTATTCAACGCGAGCGCGATAATTTTCGACCCTTCACCATGGATATAATCCTCGATGATGACCTGCATCCCGATCTTCATATGGATGACGCCGGAAATCACGAAAAGGCCGACGATAAACGCATCAAAAGGACGGGCCAACACCGCCCGCGCAGCATCGGCATCTTTGCCTAGCGTTGCGTAGACCACGCATAGAAAGCCGATCGTTAGCGGAATATTGGCCAAAGCCGTCAAGCGCTGCCGCCAAAAATGCTCGGTACCGGAATGGGAAGAGCCAAGGCCGCGAACGCGCTTCAGGGGTGTTTTCATGGTCGATATCGAAGTCATGATGCGATTACCTTACTGCATAGCCTAAGGCCCAAAGACCGACCGTGATCACAAGCGAACCAATCAGCGTGAGGCGGGCAAAAAGATAACGCTCAGGTCCAAGGCCCGCGCCCGTATCCCAGATGAAATGCCGGATGCCGCCCAAAGCGTGGTGGATAATCGCCCATGTATAGCCGAGCAAAATAATCCGGCCGAAAGGGCTGGCGATAAAGCGTTGCACGGGGGCAAATTCCTGCGCCCCGCTGGCAGCTGCAATGAGCCAGATGGCCAGCAAAACGGTTCCGGCATAAAGGCCCATCCCGGTGATGCGATGCACGATGGACATCGTCATGGTGATGGTCGGCTTATAGATGCTCAAATGCGGCGAAAGGGGACGAGTCTTGGTGTTTGTCATCACGCTCATCTTTAGATACGAGGATCGGCGGCCAAGCCGCTTCCGGAATGGTCACGTTCTAACCAAATTTGCTCTGTTCCGCAATGCAGCATAACCCACGACGATGGTCTTAGAGCTACTATGCCGCAGCTCTAGTCCTCGCTGGAGGGCTTGCCCCGCAATCCTTTAATGCTGCCGCGCTTTACTTTCGATTCCACCCGTCGCTTTTTGGACGCGAGAGTGGGCCGTGTTGGCCGTCGAATGATGGGCCGTTTGGCGGCCTTACGAATGAGCTCAAACAGCCGCTCCCGTGCATCCGCCCGATTCATTTCCTGCGTTCGATGGCTTTGGGCGAAGAGGATGATCACCCCATCCAAGGTCAGTCGTTGACCTGCCAGTTTTTCAAGCCGCTGTTTAATGTCCTCATCGAGGGAGGGCGCGTTGCGAATATCAAATCGCAATTCAACGGCTGTTGCGACCTTATTAACATTCTGCCCGCCGGGCCCTGAGGCGCGGACAAAACTCTCGATCAATTCGCTTTCTTCAAGCGCAGCACCGGGGGCGAGGCGGATCATGGCGGGGTATCCGTAACATCCTGAGTGTCG
>CAIRGA010000050.1 GCA_903877935.1 uncultured Hyphomicrobiales bacterium | reverse complement strand
CTGGTCGATGGAGATGCGTTAACTGAGCATGAGAAACATTGGCTTGAGACTTACTTTGCCGAAGAAATTTTTCCGGTTCTCACCCCGCTCGCGGTTGATCCCGCCCATCCATTTCCTTTTATCCCGAATTTGGGTTTTACCGTTGCGCTTGCGCTTGCCCGGGCAAATGATGGTAGGGCGTTGAACGCGCTTATTCGTGTGCCCAATAAGATTGATCGGTTTATCTGCTTGCCAGCGGCCACCGAGGTAGACGAGAACCCAGCATCGCTTCGTTATATTGCGCTCGAAAATGCCATCGGCCTGTTCATCGGAAAGCTGTTTCCAGGTTATCACGTCAAAGGCCTCGGCGCGTTCCGCGTGATCCGTGACTCGGATATTGAAATTGAAGAAGAAGCGGAAGACTTGGTGCGAGTCTTTGAGACCGCACTTAAGCAAAGGCGGCGTGGTTCTATCATTCGTCTTGAGATTGAAGCTGGAATGCCGGACGAAATCCGCCAATTTGTTATTGGCGAGTTCCACGTCGATAACGATGCCGTTTTTGAGATGACAGGCATGTTGGCGCTCAATGATCTCTCGCAATTGGTGGGGATTGATCGACCAGATTTGAAATTTGAGCCTTATAATGCTCGATTTCCAGAACGCATCCGTGATCACGGCGGCGATTGTTTCGCAGCTATTCGCGAAAAAGATCTGATCGTTCACCATCCCTATGAGAGCTTTGACGTAGTGGTTCAATTTTTGAACCAAGCCGCGCGGGATCCCAATGTCGTTGCCATCAAACAAACGCTTTATCGTACATCGGCTAATAGCCCGATTGTAAAGGCGCTGGCGGAGGCGGCAGAAGCCGGTAAATCGGTTACCGCTCTGGTTGAGCTGAAGGCCCGCTTTGATGAAGAAGCGAATATCCGATGGGCGCGAGACTTGGAACGCGCAGGCGTTCAGGTCGTTTTCGGATTTATCGAGCTTAAAACGCATGCGAAGCTATCGATGGTTATCCGCCGCGAAGGAGGCCATCTGGTCAGCTATTGTCATTTAGGCACCGGCAATTACCACCCAATTACGGCTCGTGTGTACACGGATCTATCGTTCTTCACAGCCGATCCAGCCATTGGCCGCGATGTAGCCCGTATCTTTAACTTCATTACGGGTTACGCCGAACCAACGCATTTGGAAAAGCTTTCGGCTTCGCCTTTCTCTTTGAAGCAAACGCTTCTCGATAATATCGCGCATGAAATTGAAAACGCGAAGGCGGGAAAGCCTGCCGCCATTTGGGGAAAATGCAACTCTTTGGTCGACCCGATGATTATCGACGCCCTTTATGAAGCAAGCCAAGCTGGCGTACAGGTTGATTTTGTTGTTCGGGGCATTTGCTGCTTAAGGCCCGGAATACCCGGTTTTTCCGATAATATTCGGGTTAAGTCGATCATTGGTCGGTTCTTGGAGCATACGAGAATTTTTGCTTTTGCGAATGGCAAGGCCATGCCTCATTCGAAGGCTAAAATATATATTTCGTCGGCAGATCTCATGCAGCGCAATCTTGATCGTCGGGTTGAATCCTTGGTGCCAATCTTAAACGCTACCGTACATGAGCAAGTTCTCAATCAGATCATGGTAGCAAATATGATTGATAATGAGCAAAGCTGGATTATTAATTCGGATGGTTCAAGCACGCGCGTGACCCATTCTGCGGAAGAGCCTGCGTTTAATGCCCACCAATTTTTTATGACCAATCCGAGCTTGTCAGGCCGTGGGAAATCTTTAAAGGAGTCTGGCCCCAAATCATTGCGGGCTGAGGCGAGCAAGGACGCAGGCAAATAGTATTTATGCCTGAACTCCGGGCCCATCTTTAGGATGGTTGAAGGTTTTAAATTGTGAATGAAGCTCAAGGGCGTCTAAGGGTTGGTGAACCGGTCGCGATCGTCGATATTGGATCAAACTCGGTTCGCCTCGTTGCTTATGAAGGTTTGACGCGTTCACCGACGCCGATCTTTAACGAAAAGGCCTTGTGCGGGCTGGGCCGTGGCGTTTTATCGAGCGGTCTTTTGCCCCAAGATGGGATGGATAAGGCTTATGAGGCGCTTCGACGCTTTCGTGTGCTTTGTTCGGTCATGAAAATTGAAAACATTCAAGTGATCGCAACGGCTGCCGCGCGTGATGCCAAGAATGGTCCGGCCTTCCTCGAGGAATGCTCGAAAATTATCGGCCATAGGGTCGATTTAATTTCGGGAAAACGGGAGGCTGAACTATCCGCGCTTGGTGTAGCGATGGGCATTTATCATGCCGATGGATTGGTGGCCGATCTCGGCGGTGGCTCTTTGGAGCTCATTGGTGTCAAGGGCGATAAAATAGGGCAGGGCACGACCCTTCCGATTGGTGTTCTGTCTTTGCAGGATCGTTCCGGCGGTAATCTTAAAAAGGCACAAAAAATTATCCGCAAGGAGCTAGATGATTTGCCCCAGCTGAAGGCTGCGAAGGGCAAAGCGATTTATGCCGTCGGTGGCACCTGGCGTTCACTGGCAAGGCTGCACATGAAGCAACGCGGTTATCCGCTTCATGTGATGCAAAATTACGTTATTCCGGTTCGTGATGCCGAAGATTTCACCGCGTTGATCGAACGCGTCTCGACCGACACTATTGATTCAATCGAAGCCGTTTCCGCAGCAAGAAGGCCACTTGTTGGGTATGGTGCTTTGGTTCTCGAAGAGCTTATTCGTAAATGTAAGCCAGCGGAAATTGTCATATCGGCACAGGGCGTTCGCGAGGGCTTGCTGTTTGAACGAATGGGAAGTGAAATCCTTGAACAAGATCCACTCATCGCTGCGGCTCGGGATCTCAATATTTTAAGGTCGCGCTCGCCACAGCATTGCGAAGAGATTGTTCGCTGGACCGACGCTTTTATGGCCTCGACCAATATCAACGAGACCATTGAAGAAAAGCGTCTGCGTCATGCGGCGTGCCTTCTGGCCGATATTGGTTGGCGTGCTCATCCGGATTACCGCGGCGAACAATCGCTTAATATCATTGCTAATGCGGGTTTTATTGGTGTCGATCACCCTGGACGGGTCTTTATCGCTTTAGCTGTGGCCTATCGCCATATGGGATTGTCGGACGATGAGGTGAGCCCACGCCTACGCGAATTAGCCAGCAGTCGCATGATTGACCGTGCCCGCATTTTGGGTGCAGCGATGCGCGTTGCCTATTTACTAACAGCTGCAATGCCAAATGTTTTGCCACGCACGCCAATGGTGTGCGTGAAAGACGATCTTGAATTGCGTATCCCCGATGACCTTGCCGCCTTGTCAGGCGAGAGGGTGTTTAATCGTTTACGCGCACTTGCACGCGTGATCGGTCGTTCACCCGTGCTTGTTGTTGAGCCTTAATGAGGTAGGGCGACAACCCGACCTTTTGAAAAGGCCAAAGCAAGTCGGCCATTTTTTAAATCTAATGCTTTTTCACCGAATAATTCACGGCGCCACCCCTTAAGGGCCGGGACATCAGCGTCGTCATCGGCAGCAATGGCTTCAAGTTCATCAACGGTAGCCACGATTTTTGCGGCCACGCCTTCATTGTCGCACGTCATACGAAGCAGCACTTTCAATAGCTCAACGGCGGCAGGGTTATAGGGTTTGCGCTCGGTTCGCTCTAATTCAGGAAGGGTTTTCGGATCGATTTCGAGGGCCCGTTCAACGGCTGCTATAATCTCGGTTCCGGACCTTGAGCGCTCAAAGCCATTGGGTATGGAGCGAAGTTTAGCGAGCGCCTCGACACTCCGCGGTGCCGATGTCGCGACATCCATAATAGCGTCGTCTTTCAAAACGCGCGAGCGTGGAACATCCCGCGAGCGTGCTTCTCGTTCCCGCCAGGCCGCCAATTCAATGAGAATGGCCAATTCGCGCGGCTTGCGAACGCGGCCTCGCAGCCGTTTCCAGGCATCCTGTGGATTAAGTTCATAGGTCGACGGCGAGGTGAGAAGCGTCATTTCATCCTCAAGCCAATGAGACCGGCCCGATTGATCCAATTTCGTCGCAAGTGCCTTATACACATTCCGCAGATGCGTCACGTCCGAGCGAGCATAGACAAGCTGGGCTTCGCTTAAAGGTCGTTGTGACCAATCCGTGAACCGTGATGATTTATCGATTTTAGCTTTCGCAAGATCGTGGGCGAGTTGCTCGTAGGAAACGCTATCGCCATATCCCGCGACCATCGCAGCTACTTGGGTATCGAAACAAGGAACGGGGATGCAGCGATCAAGATTCCACAGGATTTCTAAGTCTTGCCGGCCCGAATGGAACACTTTTACAACGTCATGATCCCGCATGAGCGCAAAAAAGGGGCTCAAATCCAAATTTTCCGCCAAGGGATCGATGAGGATATCCTCGTCGTCGCTGGCCATCTGGATCAGACAGAGCTTTGGATAAAATGTCGTCTCCCGCATAAATTCCGTGTCTACGGTCACGTAGGAATGCTTTGCCATACGCTTACATGCGTCGGAAAGGGAGTTTGTATCGGTAATGAGCGGCATGGATTAAATCATATGAACCAGTCGAATCAACGGCAGGATTGCCGCCACATAACCCCTTATACGACAATTCAATGTCAGGGCATCCTATAACGTCGAAGGGTTTCTCTTGACAACACAAGCGGCTGCATGCGTTCTCCCCGCAACCCCTTAGACGCGATTTGATTGATGAGGATGACCATGCACCGCTATCGTTCACACACCTGCGGAGCCCTCCGTGACAAAGATGTTGGCTCAGACGTCCGCGTCTCGGGATGGTGCCATCGTATCCGTGACCATGGTGGCGTGCTCTTTATCGATTTGCGCGACCATTATGGCCTTACCCAATGCGTTGTGGACCCCGATTCGCCTGCCTTTAAAATAGCCGAAACGCTCCGCTCGGAATGGGTTGTGCGCTGCGACGGTAAAGCGCGTCTGCGCCCGGCGGGTACGGAAAATCGTGATCTGCCTACCGGTTTAATCGAGATTTATGTAACTGACATCGAAGTTTTAGGCCCGTCGGCTGAATTGCCGGTACAGGTGTTTGGCGATCAACCGTTTCCTGAAGAAACCCGCCTTAAATACCGCTTCCTCGATTTGCGCCGCGAAAAACTGCACAACAATATCATGACGCGCGGCCGCGTTGTGGACGCGATGCGTACCAAGATGAAGGATCAGGGGTTCAACGAATTCCAGACGCCTATTTTGACGGCCTCATCACCGGAAGGCGCGCGCGATTTCTTGGTTCCTTCGCGTATCCATCCCGGTACGTTCTACGCGCTGCCGCAGGCACCGCAGCAATATAAGCAGCTTTTGATGATGGCGGGCTTTGACCGTTATTTCCAGATCGCACCCTGCTTCCGTGACGAAGATCCGCGTGCGGATCGTCTGCCCGGCGAGTTCTATCAGCTCGATTTAGAAATGAGCTTCGTTGAACAGGAAGACATTTTTGCAGCGGTAGAGCCCGTGATAGGCGGGATTTTCCGTGAATTTGGTAATGGCAAACACGTGACGCCGTCGCCATGGCCGCGTATTCCTTATGCGGTTTCGATGGATAAATATGGCTCGGATAAACCCGATTTGCGCATCCGCAATCCGCATACAAGTCAGCCGCTTGAAATGGCGGATGTCTCCGAGCATTTCCGCGGCTCGAATTTCAAAGTGTTCGCGCGGATTTTGGAAGAGGCTAAGAACCGGATTTGGGCCATTCCGGCACCGTCGGGTGGACAGCGCACTTTCTGTGACCGGATGAACGCTTGGGCGCAGGGCGAAGGCCAGCCGGGGCTTGGCTATGTGTTCTGGCGTGAAGGAGAAGCGGGTGGTGCGGGCCCGATTGCTAATAATATCGGGCCTGAGCGGACCGAAGCCATTCGTCAGCAACTTGGATTGAAAGAAGGCGATGCTGCTTTCTTTGTTGCGGGCGATCCTGAGAAATTCATCAAATTTGCGGGTTCGGCGCGTATAAAGGTGGGTCAGGATTTAAACCTGATCGACGATAATCGCTATGAATTGGCTTGGATCGTCGATTTCCCGATGTTCGAATGGAATGAGGACGAAAAGAAGGTCGATTTCTCTCATAATCCATTCTCGATGCCGCAAGGCGGGATGGATGCGTTGCAAAATCAGGATCCTTTGACGATCAAAGCCTTCCAATACGATATTGCGTGCAATGGTTTCGAGATCGCGTCGGGTGGCATTCGTAACCATCGTCCGGAAGGTATGGTCAAAGCGTTTGAAATCGCAGGCTATGGCGAAGAAACGGTCATTGAACGCTTTGGCGGCATGTATCGCGCGTTTCAATATGGTGCTCCGCCGCATGGCGGCATGGCGGCCGGTGTGGATCGTATCGTGATGCTATTGTGTGGTGCACAAAACCTTCGTGAAGTTGCGTTATTCCCAATGAACCAGCAGGCGCAGGATTTGTTGATGGGTGCGCCGAGCGAGGCAACACCACGTCAATTGCGGGAACTGCATCTGCGGCTAAATCTCCCAGAAAAATGATATAATACAATCGACTGTATCTACTTATTAAAGGATTAGACCATGACTGATGCCTCCGATGATCTTCGCGCAGGGTCTATGGTCTATCATCGGTTTCCGCGTCCTGGGAAACTCGAGATTCAGGCGACGAAGCCGCTCGGCAACCAGCGTGATTTAGCGCTTGCCTATTCGCCGGGCGTTGCCGCGCCGTGCGAAGCCATTGCGGCCGATCCCGAACTCGCTGCTGAACTTACAAGTCGGCAAAACTTAGTTGCTGTCATTTCCAATGGCACGGCCGTGTTGGGGTTGGGCAATATCGGTCCTTTGGCGTCCAAGCCCGTGATGGAGGGCAAGGCAGTTCTCTTCAAAAAGTTTGCTGGCATTGATGTGTTCGATATCGAGGTCGCCGAATACAATGTCGACCGTTTTGTCGATGTTGTTGCAGCGCTTGAGCCGACCTTTGGCGGGATCAATCTGGAAGACATCAAGGCACCGGAATGCTTTGAAATTGAGGCTAAACTGCGTGAGCGGATGGCGATCCCCGTCTTCCATGATGATCAGCATGGCACGGCAATCATCGTTGGGGCGGCCGTATTAAATGCGGTTGATTTGGCCGGTAAAGCCATGGAGTCGATCAAGATCGTCGCTTCAGGCGCGGGCGCCGCTGCGCTTGCCTGTTTAAATCTTCTCGTCTCGTTGGGTGTTAAGCGGGAAAATATCTGGATAAGCGATCTAGAAGGTGTCGTTTATCGCGGACGCGTAGCGCTGATGGACCCATGGAAGAGCGTGTTTGCGCAGGAAACCGACAAACGCACATTGGCCGAGATTATTGAAGGCGCGGATGTGTTTTTGGGCCTTTCCGCCGGAGGTGTCTTAAAACCGGAAATGGTGGCCAAAATGGCTCCAAAACCTCTGATATTGGCACTTGCTAATCCAAATCCCGAAATCATGCCCGAAGCGGCACGCGCCGTTCGACCAGACGCGATGATGTGCACGGGGCGCTCGGATTATCCCAATCAGGTCAACAATGTTTTGTGTTTCCCCTATATCTTTAGGGGTGCATTGGATGTAGGCGCGCGGACCATCAACGAGGAAATGAAGCTGGCGGCCGTTGCAGCCATCGCCCGTCTGGCCCGTGAAGCGCCATCTGATGTTGCGGCTAAGGCTTATGGCGGTGAAGTGTCTACCTTTGGCGCCGAATCGCTGATCCCGAGCCCTTTTGATCCGCGGTTGATCCTTCGGATTGCGCCAGCCGTGGCAAAGGCGGCAATCGCGTCCGGCGTCGCGCGTCGACCGATAACCGATTTCAAGGCCTATGAAGAGCGCCTATCCGGATTTGTGTTCCGGTCTGGTTTCATCATGAAGCCGATTTTCGAGCAGGCAAAGGCGGCGCCGAAGCGGGTAATCTATTCCGATGGTGAGGATGAACGGGTGTTGCGTGCCGCTCAAATTGCAATCGAAGAGGGCTTTGCAATACCCATTCTTATCGGCCGTCCGAATGTGATTGAAACTCGTTGCGCACGCTATGGATTGAATATTCGGCCAGGCAAAAACGTTGAAGTGATTAATCCGGACGATGATCCACGCTATCGCGACTATGTTGCGACCCTCATCGAATTGGTGGGTCGCAAAGGCGTGACGCCGGATGCGGCGAAAACCCTTATTCGCACAAATTCGACGGTTATTGCCGCTATTGCGGTGATGCGGGGTGATGCCGATGCGATGATTGCGGGGTTGGAAGGTCGTTTCAATTCCAAGCTTCGGAATATTCGTGACATTATCGGTTTAAAGCCGGGCGTCCGCGATCTGTCGGCAATGACGCTGATGATCACGTCTAAGGGACATTATTTTCTGGCTGACACCCATGTTAAACATGACCCGGATGCCGATGATATCGCGGATATCGCGCTTTTATGTGCGGGGCATGTTGCTCGTTTTGGAATCGCACCTAAGATTGCATTGCTATCGCACTCTGATTTTGGCGACTCCGACGCCGCCTCGGCCGTCAAGATGCGTCGCGCTCTTGACATCATTCGTGCCCGCGATCCAGAGTTACACGTCGATGGCGAGATGCAGGGTGACACTGCGCTTGTCCAAGCCATTCGGGCTAAACGGCTACCGGACTGCAAATTGGACGGCGATGCCAATATTCTCATCATGCCGAACCTTGATGCTGCCAACATTGCGCAGCAGCTGATCAAGGTGTTAGCCGACGCGTTACCCGTTGGGCCGATCTTGCTTGGCACCGCCAAGCCTGCCCATGTGCTGACGACATCTGTCACTGCGCGCGGCGTGGTCAATATGACGGCGCTGGCCGTTGTTGAGGCGCAAGCCAATGGCGGCTAAAAATTACTGCGGTTCGCGTTGAAGCTCGAATAGATCGAGGATAGCGGCTGGACCTTCTCCAGTCGCCGTGTCGGCGATTGTAACGCCAGCGGGCTTTTTGGACTGTCCCGATATCATCAGTTTTTTCGGGTTATTGATGAAAGAAACCAAGGTTTTTGTTAAGCCCTTTGCGTTTTCGGACATGCCTAAATAGATTTGCAGGCTGGCCGCCGCAGCAGAAGCATAAGACGCGCGAACCTGCTCGGCGGTGCGTTTTGTTTTAATGGCCTGTTGGTCAATCAGACGCTCGACCAAGCCTCTATTTTCTACCGCAATTCGGAAGCTTTTAACGCTGGCGCCTAATAGAGTTATCGGTGCATTGCTTGGACTTGCGATGAGGCTATTTGCGGAGATGTTACCAAATCGGCTCGATATCGCGATATTGGCCATATTTTGAGACGATAGAGTTGAACTGAACTCAAGTTCTTCCGTTTTTGGATCTAAATTTGCCTTCACACCACCTGATAGGTTGAGGTCGCGATAACCGAGGGAGGCTAGTGTTTGGATTGTTGTGTCGGTCGTATCCGTCGGCAAAGGGCCATAAAGCCCGTCAAAACTAAGTTCAACCTGATTAGGTAGCGCGTCCTTTGGCGTTTCAAGCGCAAAAACAAAGCTTCTCGCTCCGAATTGTTTAACACCGTCAATATTCGCGTCCAACACGGCATCGTGTAATTCGATGCGGCCAATGAGCGGCAAAAACAGCGTTGGATCGATATCCTGACCGCGCGCATTTGGCTTTGCTAGTGCTTTGCGTAAACCTTCAAAGACAGGGGCTAGCTTGATCTCACTCTGGCTAAAGCCACCTAATTTGAGATGAAAATCGTCGATTTCAACATCAACGCCTTCAATACGGTAGGAAGATGCTTCAAGATCCGCGCCGCCGCTATATTGAATCCGATTGATGGTCGTAAAATTTGTTGGTGTTTCGGCGTCCCTAACCGACAGATTTACCAATTCTAGCGAACCGGTCGAAATGGAGGAAAAAATATCGACCAGGTCAGATATTGTGGCAGCGATATCGGCATCGGACTGCGTTGCGCTTTCTTGTCGTTTGATCATGCGATCACTGATCGCGGACATCCCAGCTGCACCATTTCGCAAACGAACATCGGCAACGGTAAAACGTTCAACCGATACAAGGGCAGCCTTAGGGCTTTGGACCGCAATTTTATTGATTTCGAAATGGGAATAAGCGCGGCGAAATTCTTCCGACTTTTTGTCTTTGATGGCTGAACCAAAACCCACAAGCAGGCCGAGATCAATATCGTCTAAGGTCATTAATCCGGTTGAGCCTGAAACTGCTCCGGCCGCATTCGCCACCGTACCGAACGTCGAACTTTCAGCCTTCAAGCGAGAGACAATGCCGGCTTTGACGTCGGTAAGGCTGACATTTGAAAAAATTGTTGTCGTCGCCTGATCACCGACGGCTTGCGTTTGCCGCAATCGCGAAACCTTTATCATTGTTGCGTCTAACGACGAGAGCGCTTTAGCCTGAGCGACAGCATCCGTGCCGTGGAGCAGGATTTCCATGTTCTCGGGGGATAGATTGACGCCCTCCAGTTCGATGCCCTCCGCGCGATAGCTAATTTGGCCGGAATTGAACGTCAAACTATCAATCCTTATCGGCTCGGCCGAGGAGGACACCGTGGGATAGGCGGCATAGGCGAGGAAAAGAAACACCAGACTCGAAATTGGTTTGAAGAGCCGCTGCATTTTATTGTTCCTCGCCCGAATTAACCATTAGTATCGATAATTCACGATCATGTCGTTTCCGCGTCGGTTTAGGCCGCTGGTCTGAAGGACTGCATAACCGACGTAATATCCGTCATGGATGGCAAGCCGGCCTCGTTGCCGAGCTTTTGGATTTTATACGTCGATGCTGCACGGGCAAATTCGAAGTGGGTTTCCCAAGGCAGGGCAGGACGGGCTAAATAGGAATACATATAGGCGCCGTGGAAGACATCACCTGCGCCATTTGTATCGATGATGGCGGATGATGGAACCGAAAGCGGAGGCTGAACCCGAATAGTGCCGCTTTCATCATACCAAAGCATGCCGCGCTCGCCACGCGTTACGCCGCCGATTTTTACACCCTTTGCCTTAAGAAGATCAATTAAACCTTTGTCATCGAGATTTAATTGTTCGGCCAAACGTTCGCCGCAGATGGCGACATCAATGTGTTCAAGCAACTCCATGGTATTGGAACGCACGCCGCCGCCATCAAGGGAAACGAGTGCGCCCATATTCCGGCAGGTTTGGGCGTAATGGATCGCAGCATCACCCATATGGCCGTCGAGATGAAGGGCACGACAGCCGTCCAGGCGAAGGGTCGGGAAAGGATGAAGATAATCATCATCACGGCAACGAATGATCGCTCGCTTTCCATTATTTGGAATGACGAAGGAAAGAGAACTTTCTTTGACCTTACGGCCGTGAACGGGGATGGCGTATTTTGCTGCCATATCCAAAAACATGCGGCCTAACCAATCATCGGCCAACGAGGTCAATAAATCGGGAACAACACCAAGCTTGGCGCAGCAAAACGCGGCCGTTACAGCATTGCCACCAAAGGAAACCGCATAATCTTGTGCGACCGTCTTATCGTCACCCGACGGTATGTGATCGGTCAAAAAGGTTACATCAATGTAAGTTTGGCCAATAAAGAGCGCGTCCATGGTAAGTCACTGATCCAAGGTTGAAAAAATACATGACCCTTGGATTGGATCAATTTGGACCTTTGGACAAGGGAAAAAGTGACAAATGATGCGAAATTTAGCCGATCGAGAAGCTGGTTCCGCATCCGCATGCTGCCGTAGCGTTAGGATTGGCAACGCGGAAGCTTTGGCCCATGAGATCGTCGACAAAGTCTAGGGTGGAGCCAGCCACAAAGGGCAAGGAGATCGAGTCGATCAGCACAACCGCACCATCCTTTTCTATGCTTACATCGTCCGAATTGCGCTTCTGATCAAAGGTAAAACCATATTGAAAGCCGGAACAGCCACCACCGCTGACGCTGACGCGGAGCATCGATCCCTGCGGCTCATCATTCAGAATAGACAGAATACGGCGGGCGGCGCGCTCGGTTACGCCGAATCCATCGGAGGATGTGAGGCTATCAGACATAACGACGTTATTTTCCATTGGTAAAAGCCCAATATTTCTGCTTCCAAGATAGGCATGAATGGTGTGATTTTCAACCGGAGGAATTATGGACCGCAGATTTGATCGATGGCGGGCATCTTACGCGTCAGACCCTGCGAATTCCAAGGGACGCCGGTATCCGGAGCTAAATTCACCAACGCGGAGTGAATTTCAGCGGGATCGGGATCGTATTATCCATTCAACGGCCTTTCGCCGTCTCAAACATAAGACGCAGGTCTTTGTTTTTCATGAGGGTGATCACTTTAGAACGAGACTAACCCACACGATCGAAGTCGCCCAGATCGCTCGATCCATCGCCCGGGCATTGGGTTTGGATGAAGACCTTGCCGAAGCGCTGGCGCTGTCCCACGATCTAGGCCACACGCCGTTCGGGCATACGGGCGAGGATGTCCTCAACGAATGCCTGCAAACCTATGGCGGATTTGATCATAACGCCCAAGCGCTGCGCATTGTAACGCGGCTTGAGCGGCGCTACCCGGATTTTGACGGATTGAATTTGACATGGGAGACGCTCGAGGGCTTGGTGAAGCATAATGGGCCGCTCGTCGATACATTAGGCAATCCACTGCCCAAATATCTAAAATCGGGTATCCCGAATGATATTTTGATCGAAGATTCCGTCAATCACCTCGAATTAGGGTCGTTCGCCGGGCCGGAAGCCCAAGTGGCGGCGCTCGCTGATGATATCGCCTACAATACCCATGACATTGACGACGGACTTCGAGCGGGGATGTTGTCTTTGCCGCAGCTCTCAACAATTCCATATATTCGTGAAATTCTTGAAGAAGTGCAACATAAATGGCCAAATTTAGAAGAAAGTCGTGTTGTTCACGAGCTAACGCGCCGATTAATTACGCGGTTTGTTGAGGGTGTGATTCAAGAAGGAAATCGCCGATTAGCGGCTTTCAAGGGACGGTCCGTTGACGCGATCCGCGCTGCAAATGCGCCGGTTATTGCCTTTAATGATGAACTTGAAATTGCCGACAAGGACATAAAATCATTTTTATTCGCCAATATGTACCGAAATATCAATGTGATGCGTGTCCGAGCCCAGGCTGAAAGTGTTTTACGTGATCTTTACAGCAGTTTTATTTCCAATAGCGGCCTATTGCCCATAGACTGGCAGTTGCGGTTAAAGGATGCGGATGAGCGGGCGAAAGCCTACCATATCGCCGATTATATTGCTGGAATGACGGACCGGTTTGCGCTCGAAGAGCATCGCCGGTTGTTTGACGTTACGCCCGATTTACGATAGCCGCCGAGCGAGCAATTGTTGAGAATTGGATTATAAAATGAATTTATTCGACATCTATCAGCGCAAAATAGCTGAGACCGTCGTAAAACTGGGTGGGTCGGGTGAGCTTCCGGTTGACCTCGAGATCCATAAAATCGTTGTTGAGCCGCCTCGAGACATGTCCCACGGCGATTTGGCAACCAATGTCGCGTTGGTTTTTGCCAAAGAAGTCGGGATGTCACCGCGCGCTTTGGCCGAAAAATTGGTTTCTCACCTGTCAGCGTTTGAAGGTGTTGTGAACGTTGAAATAGCCGGTCCAGGGTTCATCAATTTAAAGCTCGCCCCTTCGATCTTTCACGGTGTGATCGGAGCCGTTCTCGAGCAAAAAAGCGCATTCGGGCGAAGCGCGGTCGGCGCGGGCAAAAAGGTCAATGTGGAATTTGTGTCGGCAAATCCGACTGGACCGATGCATGTGGGGCACGGGCGCGGAGCCGTGTTTGGTGACGCTCTCGCAAGCCTATTGGACTTTGCAGGCTTCGACGTCACGCGCGAATATTACATCAATGATGCTGGCGCCCAGGTAGATGTTTTAGGCCGGTCTGCATTTTTACGGTATCGTGAGGCGTTGGGTGAGGAGGTGGGCCAGATCCCTGAGGGTCTTTACCCGGGCGATTATCTGATCCCCGTGGGTGAAGAGCTAGCTCGGTTGCATGGGCCAACTCTGCTTCAATTGGCCGAGAAAGATTGGCTGCCAATCGCGCGCTCAACAGCCATTTCCATGATGATGGACATCATTCGCGAGGATCTTGCGGCGCTGAACATCCAACATGACGTCTTTTTCTCAGAGCGTACCCTTTCTCAGGACGGTCCCGTCGACCTGATCCGGCGGATGATTGATAATTTGACAGCGCGTGATTTGATTTATCAGGGACGGCTTGCTCCTCCCAAAGGTGCTCCCGTCGAGGATTGGGAAGATCGCGAACAGACGCTGTTTCGGGCGTCCGATTTTGGCGATGACGTCGATCGTCCTTTGCTCAAATCGGACGGTTCTTACACCTATTTTGCCGCGGATATTGCCTATCATCAGTCGAAATTCGAGCGTGGCTTTCCCTTGATGATTGATGTTTGGGGCGCCGATCATGGCGGCTACATCAAGCGAATGGCTGCAGCGGTTCGAGCCATCACGAATGGTGCAGGTGAATTAGATGTAAAAATCTGCCAACTCGTTCGGCTTTTACGCAATGGCGAACAGGTTCGAATGAGCAAAAGATCCGGCGATTTCATTACCTTGCGCGAAGTTGTTGATGAGGTAGGTCGCGATGCTGTCCGCTTTATGATGCTGTTTCGCAAAAACGACGCGACACTCGACTTTGATCTAGCAAAAGTTATTGAACAATCGAAGGACAACGCTGTTTTTTATGTCCAATATGCCCACGCACGGTGTTCGTCCGTCTTGCGGCAGGCGGACGCTTATCTTTCGTCGGAGGGGTTCACGCTTGCCGCATGTGACCGATCAGGCTTGGTTGATCAAAGCGAGCTTGCAGTCATGCATCGCATTTCGCAGTTTCCGCGGATCGTCGAGGCAGCTGCTTTGGCGCATGAGCCCCATCGGTTGGCATTTTATCTCTATGAATTGGCAAGCGATTTCCATTCCTTATGGAATCGTGGCAAGGATTCGCCGAAGTTGCGTTTTGTCATTGAGGATGACCGGTCCCTTACGCAGGCTCGGTTGTCTTTGGTGGAGTCGGTCCGCTTTGTATTATCCGCTGGACTATCCGTTCTTGGCGTATCAGCGCCGAACGAAATGCGTTGAGCGGTAAACAAATATGGATTATTTGATGATTTAGGACGCCGTTTACAGGGTTGATCTCATGACGGAAGACCAACAAAATCGACCTGGCGTCAATCTCGAGGAATTAGAGAGGCAATTGCGCGTTGCGTCACGGGCGCATTCGGAAGCCGTTGTTCGATCTAATCCTCAACCGACCTATGCCGAGAAGGTTGAAGTTGTCCCGGTCCCTAATTTAGAGGCACTTCGGCGGGACTTTACACGGTCGGCGCCTGTAAATCGCCTTCCGTCATCAACGTATGCCAATGAATTGCCTGATCCGGGACCGCCGCCTGCCTTTTTGAGTGCGCCGCCGATTGGTTCCAGTCAGCCCGAATATTCCAATCCGTTTGATGAGCGATTTCCACTGATTGATCGTGGTAAGGAACGCGGCTCGCCTTTATTTCGCGGACTGATTATTTTGATCGGTCTTTTTCTGTTCGCATCGTTCGGTTATTTTTTCTATTCGGGCAAATTGGCTTTGAGTGTGTCCGTCGTTCCGGATCAAAAAGCCGTTCCGGTCATCAAAGCGGATAGTAATCCAGTAAAAATTGTTCCTGAGGCCAACCCGTCCGGCGATGTCGCACCTGCTGGTTCTGAATTATTTGGGAAAAAAGGAGCCGACACGGTTAGCTCGGCGACGACGAAATCAACGGTCGAAGCGCCCTTGGACGTGAACGCGGCGGTCAAAGCCAGCGGAAATAAGGCGTCCTCTCTCGTCCCAGGAATGGGGGAGCCCAAATCAGTGCGTACCGTAACGGTACGCCCGGACGGCACGTTGATTGGCGATCCAACGACAGCAGCCCCATCACCTTCGTCAACACCAACGCCGGTGATTGTAACGCCATCTGCATCGGCGATGTCGCAAGAGGCACCGCAAACCATTGCTTCTGCAACGCCAAGCCCGGCTAGTCCGGCAGCGTCTGTTAAGCCGGGCCCAATTGCCACTCCTGCCGCCGCCGACCCTAATTTGCCTACGCTGCCGATGACTCCCGCTACGATTAATGGCGGTCCGGTTCCATTGCCTCCGGCGCGGCCTTACGATCTCATGGCGGCGTCCACGACCGACGATCCGCTACGCGATCTTGTTGCTCAGGCGACAAACCCCGATTCAAAGCCAGCCGATGAGGCCACGCCGGCCAATGATGTGCCTGTTGCGGGTGATTACGCCGTTCAATTTGGTGCTTCGCCTTCCGAGGCCGAGGCAAATGCGCTGGCGGCACGCCTTAAGAGCCAGTTGATCGATCTTTTAAGCGATCATCCGATCGCGGTGATCAAAGCGGACATCAACGGAAAGACGATTTTTCGTGTTCGGGCGCTCGGTTATAGCCGAGACGAGGCCGCGGCTGCCTGCGCAACGGCTGCGGCTACCGGGTCAAAATGCTTTATTGCTAAAAATTGATTGTACTTGGCTGATGGGTCCGTCCTTATGAGCAGCAAAGCCCTCATCATCGGCTGTTCAGGCATGGAGCTAACGCCTGACGAAATCGAGTTTATTACCCATACTCATCCTTGGGGATTGATATTATTTAGACGGAATATTGCGGATCCCGCACAAATCAGCGCCCTAACATCCGATTTTCGCCGAATTGTAGGCCGTTCTAACGCACCTGTTTTGATTGATCAGGAAGGTGGGCGTGTTCAACGAATGGGTCCGCCCCATTGGCGCAAATATCCCGCCGCCGCAAAATATCTCGAAGCGACAAGAGGTGATGTTCAAGCGGCGGCCAAATACGCCCACCTAGCGTCGCGGCTGATTGCGTTTGATCTTAAAACCTGTGGGATCACGGTCGATTGTATGCCCGTACTCGATTGTCCCGTGGTTGGGTCAAATGATGCCATCGGTGATCGTGCCTATGCGGCTGATCCGGATGCAATTTCGATGATCGGTCGCGCAGCAGCCGAGGGGATGCTCGAAGGTGGCGTTTTACCGATTATCAAGCATATGCCCGGGCATGGCCGCGCGATGGTCGATAGCCACTATGCCTTGCCAGTCGTCAAGGATTCTCTCGATATTCTTGAAAAGACTGATTTTTATCCCTTTAAGCAGCTCAATGACCTACCCATTGCGATGACCGGCCATATCGTCTTCGATGCGATCGATACAACCGGTCCCGCCACGACGTCACCAACCATTATCCACGACATTATCCGCCGCTGGATCGGGTTTGACGGGCTTTTATTAAGCGACGATGTCTCGATGAAGGCGCTTTCGGGTAATTTTTCAGAGAGGACAGAAGCTTTATTCGCGGCTGGTTGCGATATTGCGTTGCATTGCAATGGCAATATGGACGAAGCGCGTGCAGTGGCGGCAGCTAGTCCTGTTTTGGCTGGGAAAGGTTTGGAGAGGGCCAATCGGGCTCTTTCTTACCTGGAAAAGGCGCCATCCGTGTTTGATCCTGTGGAAGCCGCCAAAATTCTCGAAGCTAAGCTTGCTCTTGTCGTCTGAAGTCGACAGAATCAAATCCTGATTTTTGGGGTTTATGTATCTTTCAATGTCTGAAGCAAGGCTATTTGCCGAACAACCGTTTGAAGACGAACGCGGCGTAAACGATCCAGTTTGCATGATTGATTTGGACGGATTTTCCGGCCCACTTGATCTATTGCTTGAATTGGCGCGACGCCAAAAGGTCGATCTTGCGAAAATTTCGATCCTCCCACTTGTCGAGCAATATCTGACCTTTATCGAGCAAGCTCGCGCGCTTCGGCTCGAACTGGCCGCCGATTACCTTGTCATGGCCGCCTGGCTTACCTTTTTGAAGTCGCGATTGCTCCTTCCGGCGGCGGCAACACCGGATGAGCCAAATGCTAATGATTTGGCGGCGGCGCTTGCTAATCGGTTGCGTCGGCTTGAGGCTATACGTGCGGTATCTCGGCTATTGCAGGAACGTCCCCAACTTAATCGGGATATTTTTTCGCGGGGAAGTCCTGAACCCGTTGCCTTAAAACGCATTTCGCTTTGGGAAGGCTCAATTCACGATCTTCTTTCTGCCTATGCGCAGCAGCGGCAGGTGAGGGCACTTGCCCGGATATCCTTGAAAAAGCGGCATGTCTGGTCGCTAGAGGCAGCGCGTGCAGCGTTAGAGCGATTAATCGGGACGAATACGGATTGGGCCGCGCTTGATGAATATTTGATCGCTTTCATGGCAGAACCGGGCATGGAACGGACGGTCAGGGCGACGTCGCTCTCTGCAACCCTCGAACTTGTAAAAGAAGGTCGCGCCGAAATTAGGCAGGAGCGCACATTCGCTCCCATCTTTCTGCGCGCAATCAAGGCTAATACTGAGAGGTCCGTGGCATGAACGCCGAGGCAATGGTCATCATGACAGCTGAAATCGATGAAGAACGTCCCGTGCAGCGTGATGCGCGCTATCTTCGCGATAAGCGTATCGTTGAAGCGCTCTTATTTGCGTCTCCGAAGCCGTTAAGCGAAGAGGACTTCACGTTCCATCTCGGTCCAGACGGCTCATTGGACGAAATCTTGGCTGAACTCGCGGCGGATTATGCGCCACGGGGCGTCAATCTCCTTCGCACTGCGGGAAAATGGGCCTTCAGAACCGCTGAAGACCTTGGTCACCTTCTCGTTCGCGAACGCGAAGAGCCTCGTCGACTATCCCGCGCGGCGTTGGAAACCTTGGCGATCATTGCCTATCATCAACCAGTTACGCGGGCAGAAATCGAAGATATCCGTGGTGTTGCGACGAGCAAAGGCACGGTGGATGTTCTGTTAGAAACCAATTGGATTAAGTTGCGGGGACGTCGTAAGGCGCCGGGACGCCCGGTGACCTATGGCACAACCGAGGCATTTCTCGACCAATTTGGACTTCAAGCCATTGGCGAATTGCCCGGGCTTTCGGAATTAAAGGGTGCCGGCTTCTTTGATGGACGCCTTCCCGCCGATTTTGATGTCCCTGAACCCTCAGATTCTGCCGAATTGCGTCCCGATGAGGATCCGCTGGATGAAGATTTGTTCGTTCTCATCGCGGAAGAACGGGCTGGCGCGACCGAGGAAGCGCTTGAGGCTGACGTTCATTAGGACGTCACCTTTTGGTATTTTCTAATTCGGATAAACGAAGTTCTTGTTTTTGTGGCTCCTTGCGCCTAGTTTCTGTGTCAGACAATATTGCTCAGCACAACTGAGCTAAATTTAATTGGAGGCCCCTCATGGGAAGCGTTAGCATCTGGCACTGGGTTGTCGTCGGTATCATTGTGATGCTGCTCTTTGGGCGCGGCAAAGTATCTGATTTGATGGGTGATGTAGCAAAGGGCATTAAGTCATTCAAAAAGGGGATGGCGGATGATGAGCCTGTTGCAGCAGCTCACCCTGTTGACGCAGCAAAGCCTGTTCCGGGCCCTGCTGCGGCACCTCAAGCTGCTCCCCAGGCAGCACCGCACGAGCATAAAGCGGGTTAATTCGTTCAACGTGCGCAATAAGCGCTCGGAAAGCAGGCTTTCGCTCGATGTTTGATTTCGGCGCAGGGGAACTGGTTGTGATTGGCGTGGTCGCGCTGGTTGCCATCGGACCTAAGGAATTACCGGGGCTTTTGCGGACTGTTGGACAGGCCGTCGGTAAAATGCGCCGAATGGCGGGTGATTTTCAAAACCAGTTTAATGATGCCATGCGCGAAGCCGATATGGCGGATGCGCAAAAACTGATCGCCGATATTAAGTCGGATATGTCAGGCGTCGCCGCGGCCGCCGAGGTGAAGGAAGTTTATCCAACGCTTGCGGAATTATCCGCTCCTGCTCCGGCGTTCCCTGTTGAGCCCATATCGACTGTGCCGGAAGTATCGTCTGAACCAGCATCGGTAACGGTCGATGAATTAGAACAAAGCCCTAAGCCCAAGAAAAGAACAAAGAAGGTCGTCATAGAGCCTGAAAACGAGGATGCTAATTTGTTTTCTTCCGCTCCGGACGTCGAAGAAAAACAGGATGACGAAAAGCCAAAACGGCGTGCGTCAACGAAGAAATCTACACCTCAAGAAGATGCGTCATGACGGCAGAAGATATCGACGCCTCCAAGGCTCCGTTAATGGAGCACCTGATTGAGCTGCGCGCGCGGCTTATCAAGTCTATGGTTGCCTTCTTCTTGATGTTTTTTGTGAGTTTTTTCTTTGCCAAGCACATCTACAATATTCTGATTTTTCCTTATGTACTGGCGGCTGGTGACGTTTCCCAAGTCAAACTGATTTATACTGCGCCACTGGAATATTTGTTTACGCAAATCAAGATTGCCGTCTTTGGCGCATCGTTTTGCTCTTTTCCGGTTGTGGCTACCCAAATCTATAAGTTTGTTGCGCCCGGGCTGTATAAAAACGAAAAAGACGCGTTTGTTCCCTATTTGATAGCGACACCCGTTTTATTTCTTGTCGGCGCGTCGGTTGTGTTTTTCGTCGCCATGCCGATCGTCATGAAATATTCGATCGGACAACAACAGCTTGATGTTGCGGGAGCGGCATCCATCGAGCTTCTACCAAAGGTGAGCGAATATCTCTCGCTCATTATGACATTGATTTTTGCCTTCGGCGTTACATTTCAGCTCCCCGTCGTTTTGACGCTTTTGGCGCGCGCGGGCTTTATTGATGCGCAATTCTTACGTGAAAAGCGGCGCTATGCGATTGTTTTGGTGTTTGTTGCCGCTGCCATTTTGACGCCTCCCGACGTCATCAGTCAGATGTCTCTCGCCATACCAACGCTGCTTTTGTATGAGGTCTCTATCTTCGCCGTGCGAATCGTCGAAAAACAGCGGTCGAGGGCTGAAGCGGAGCGAAACGACGCATAAATCGTTTTTCCGTTGAATTCAAAACAGTTAGACGAGAAAATTCATGTACGATATCCGCTGGATCCGCGAAAACGCTGAGCGTTTTGACCAAGGTTTGAAGCATCGTGG
>CAIRGA010000049.1 GCA_903877935.1 uncultured Hyphomicrobiales bacterium | reverse complement strand
TTGCACGCAAACAATATCACAAATTTTGCGCCCTTCGGCCACTTGTGTTGGCGTTACATTGCTTAGACCAATATGTTTTATCAGGCCCTGACGCTGAAGATTAGCCAAAACGGTAAGCGGCTCTTCGAGTGAGCCTTCAACGGGCGCGTGATTGCTAAACATGCTGCGAAGATTGACGACATCCATCGCCTCTAATTTCAGATGGCGCAAATTATCATGCACCGCATCGGTCAATTCTTTAGGCGACATGGCCGGTAGCCACGAGCCGTCCGCACCGCGCCGCGCACTCACCTTGGTGACGATCACCAAGTCTTTTGGATAAGGATGGAGCGCCTCGCAGATAATTTCATTGGTGACGTGTGGTCCATAAAAATCGCTGGTGTCGATGTGATTGACACCATGGGCAACGACGTCTCTTAAAACCGAAATCGCCATCTGGCGATCTTTCGGCGGACCAAATACACCCGGCCCTGCAAGCTGCATGGCGCCGTAACCCATCCGGTTGACGGTCGAATCCGCGAGTTTAAACTTACCAGCTTTGGTTATATCGATCATTGCTTACTCCACTCCTGCCTTAGCATCGTCATCCATACCCTATCGATAACGTGCTCATTCCTGCGGAAATCATCTTAATCACAAAGCTCTAGGCTCATTGATGACAAAGGCAAGCGTGCGAGAGGAATAGCAGCCAACCAGTTGATCCAAATGATCGCCAGAAGGATTCCGAAGATTGCTCAAATCACGCCAATATGCGATGAAAAAGATGAAATCCGCACCCCGGCGAGTTCGATGCCATCATTTTGTAGAGATTGTTTTGCCGAGCAAGGCGGTGGTACCAAGACCTGCACCGATTGTGCGTCCCCTCGCCTCATCAACCATGACGAACTTTACGACTTATCCATCGCCCATATTGATTGTGATGCCTTCTACGCTTCGGTCGAAAAACGCGACAATCCCGATTTAATAGATAAGCCTCTCATTGTTGGCGGCGGTACACGCGGGGTCGTGTCTACTTGTTGTTACATCGCAAGGCGTTACGGCGTTCGCTCCGCCATGCCAATGTTCAAGGCGTTAAAGCTTTGCCCTGACGCCGTCGTTATTCGGCCAAATATGCAAAAATATTCCACCACCGGCAACATAATCCGCTCGATGATGGACGATCTTACGCCAATCGTAAAATCGGTTTCGATTGACGAGGCCTATCTCGATCTCACAGGAACAACCATCGTTCATGGCGGAGCTCCCGCTTTATCGCTCGCTAAATTCGCAAAGCGCGTACAGAAGGAAGTCGGTGTAACCGTATCCATCGGCCTTTCCTATAATCGCTTTCTGGCCAAGGTTGCATCCGAGCTCGATAAGCCCAATGGATTTGCCGTGATCGGCAAAAGAGGTGTGGCAGAGTTTTTGGCGCCTAAATCGGTGGCGATCATTCCGGGTATTGGCCCTGTGTTCCAAAAACGTTTGGAGGAAAAAGGCATCAGGCTGATCGCCGATCTACAGCAACGCGACCTTCGCGAGCTTGGGCGCTTATTTGGCGATGAGGGACTGAAACTTGCCCGCCTCGCGCTCGGCGAAGATAACCGCACGGTTACGCCCAACGGCGACAATAAAAGCGTCTCTTCCGAGACAACCTTCCATTCCGATATTTCGGACCATGAAACGCTAAATCACATCCTTTTGGAACTCAGCGAGAAAGTAGCCCTACGCCTTCGCCGTTCGGAATATTCTGGCCTGAGCATTACTTTAAAATTGAAAACGTCCGACTTCAAATTGATCACGCGTTCTCGCTCGCTCAATGCCCCCACCCAACTCGCCAGCCGGATGGCGGCCATCGGTCGTGAGTTGCTGGCGAAAGAACCGAAGGGGAAGAAATATCGTCTAATCGGCATTGGCGTGTCTGAAATCGGTCCAGCAGCGCAGGCCGATCTTGGCGACCTTATCGACACCACGGCACCAAAAGAAGCGGCCCTTGAGCGGACGCTCGACCAGTTGCGAGATCGCTTTGGCAAAAATACCATCCACCGCGCAGCTATCATTCCTAAAAGTCGCGATCACGAAAGCGATTAATGCGCCCGATCCGATGAATGCGGTATCTGCATTTTTAAAAGTCAGATTTATCAGCCGTTTAAATGGTTAATAAAACGTTAATTCAATGGTTTGTCAGGCGATGCTGTAGCAGCGTTTAAGCTCAAAGGTCAGTAAGCGCAGCCCTATCCGTCTGTCTTTTACGGAAAAGATAATAAATACAACTCCCTGCACCAATCACCGCCAGTGAGAACGCAATCGGAGCCTCGTGGTTCTCATTGCTGTCAACAACCGCAGCCGCCGCCGCCATCACCGCGAGCCAAATCGCCCCCACGCTCACGAACAAGGCGACAAGGCCATCGCTGGCGGAGGTTTTGCGTTGCTCAATTTGCCGCGCAGGTGCACGCAACGTTGCAGCCAGTTGCTCGCACCGTTGCTTCCACTGGTCGCGTTGCGTGGTCATTTCCTTGAGGTTTTGGGTCCGCACCACCAGCTCTTCTTCAAGCGTTGCGCAACGCTCCTCAAGCGATTTCAGCTCTTCGGCCACCGCATCAGGCACGGCCACGTAAGCGAATGGCGGCGTTACCGGTGCGCTTAAGGTCAGCATCGGCAGGTCTTCAATGATCGGGAGGTCTTCAATCATCGTGAGCTCTTCAATGAGCTGCCCGTTAATCGTCTCTTCCGGCGCAACCGGCACCGTCAGTGGCGGATACACCCGCCTGAGTTCTTCTTCCTCAATCGACCATTCATTGCTCGGCGTCCGCTCGGCCTTTAACCGTCCCGATTGGATCGCGCGCAGGATCGTTGACTTGTTGGTTCCAGACCATTGGGCCGCTTCGCGAAGGCTTAATCGTTGCATTGCTCAAAGATCCAAACAGGCGTTGCGTTTTGTTGTCCTGAC
>CAIRGA010000048.1 GCA_903877935.1 uncultured Hyphomicrobiales bacterium | reverse complement strand
GCCGGGCTCGCCACTTTGGGCTGAAACCAACCGTATTGTGAAAGAACACGGTCTGGTAACTGTTTGCGAGGAGGCAGGTTGCCCCAATGTGGGCGAGTGTTGGGAAAAGAAGCACGCGACCTTTATGATCATGGGTGATACGTGCACCCGTGCATGCGCTTTCTGCAATGTAAAAACAGGTATGCCGGGCGCTCTCGATGGAGATGAACCTGCTAAGATCGCCGATGCGGTCGCAAGGCTTGGCCTCGCTCACGTCGTCATTACATCGGTTGACCGCGATGATTTGAAAGATGGCGGCGCTCAGCATTTTGCCGACGTCATCAGGGCCATTCGCAAACGTTCGCCCAAAACAACGATTGAGATACTGACTCCCGATTTCTTGCGCAAGGACGGTGCTTTAGAGGTTGTTGTTGAAGCAAAACCTGATGTTTTCAATCATAATCTTGAAACTGTTCCATCCAACTATCTTACCGTTCGCCCCGGTGCCCGCTACTTCCATTCCATTCGTCTGTTGCAACAGGTCAAAGAGCTTGATCCCTCGATCTTTACCAAATCGGGCATCATGGTTGGCTTAGGAGAGGAGCGGAACGAGGTACTGCAATTAATGGACGACCTACGTTCAGCGGATGTCGATTTTCTCACCATTGGCCAATATTTACAGCCCACCAAAAAGCATCATGCGGTAATTGATTTTGTGACACCGGATGCATTTAAAGCCTATGAGACGATTGCCTATACGAAAGGCTTTCTCCTTGTATCTTCTACACCTTTAACGCGTTCGTCGCATCATGCGGGTGAAGATTTTGCCAAGCTTCGCGCGGCACGCGAAAAACAGTTGGGGCACTAATGCCCACGTTTCAATCGTCTCGATCGGTTAGATTTGTTCCTGATCAAATGTTTGATCTGGTTGCTGATATTGAGCATTATCCTGAGTTCTTGCCGCTTTGCGAAGGTCTAAAAATTCGTCGACGATCCATGCTCGAGGATGGTCGCGAAGTGTTGCTGGCTGACATGACCGTCGGTTATAAAGCGATCCGAGAAACCTTCACGTCGCGCGTCACGCTCGACAAGGCCAATAATAAAATCCTCGTCGAATATGTTGATGGTCCTTTTAGTCACTTGGAAAACCGTTGGGTCTTTTTAAACGAAGAGGCCGGAACCAAAGTTGAATTTTTCATCGATTATGCGTTTAAAAACCGGATGTTGGGAATGTTGATGGGCGCAATGTTTGAAGCTGCTTTTAAACGCTTCTCTGACGCTTTTGTGGAACGTGCGGTTGTCGTTTACGGTAAGCCTAACTAGCGGGTCATCTCGCTTATTAAATCTAGGGCTTGAATAACCGCCGCAGTGCGCACGTTTTCTCGTCCGATATCACCAAATCGTCTTTCGCAATGAATTGTCGATGCTCCCTTTTTAGAACATGCAAAATGCACAAGGCCAACCGGTTTGGAATCCGTTCCACCACCTGGGCCCGCGATCCCAGTAATAGAAACGGAAATATCGGCTAGAGAGCGGGCTAGTGCTCCTTCGGCCATGGCGCGCGCGACGTGTTCGCTAACGGCGCCGTTCTGAGCGATAAGAAACGGATCGATGCCCAGCATGTCTGATTTTGCTTCGTTGGAATATGTAACAAATCCACGGTCAACGACCCCTGAAGATCCTGATATTCCCGTTAATGCACCCGATACCAAGCCGCCAGTGCAGGACTCCGCCGTTACGACCTTTTGCCCAAGGCTCAAGCACCTTTTGATGACGTCGGCGGCTTTAGATTGAATAACCCCGAAATCGGTCATGTGCTATTCGCTTGCGGGCAATTGGAGGGTGGCAATTGCTTGGGTTGCTATGCCTTCCCGGCGACCGGTAAACCCCAATTGCTCCGTCGTTGTGGCCTTAACCCCAACGCGATCGATCATTAGTCCACAGATGGCCGCGATGCTCTCTCGAACAGTGTCCCGATGAGGTCCAATTTTGGGGCTTTCGCAGATGATTGTCGTGTCAATGTGTACTATTCGGCCGCCGCGCATCTTAACTCGTTCCACGGCATATTCGAGAAAGATCCGCGAGGCAGCGCCTTTCCATTGGGGATCAGATGGAGGAAAATGCGAACCAATATCGCCGTCGGCCAATGCGCCAAAAATAGCATCCGTGATGGCATGCAAGACGACGTCGGCATCCGAATGGCCGGATAGTCTATGTGTATGTGGAATATTAACGCCGCCTAGGATCACATGGTCACCCTCAGCGAAGGCATGCACATCATAACCAATACCTGTTCTGGTTTCGGTGGTGCCCATTGTTTTCTCTCTTGCCGACACAAAATCTGCGGGTGTTGTTAATTTGGTATTATTGAGCTCGCCATCGAATACATAGACGGGATGGCCAGCCCATTCCGCAATCGATGCATCGTCGGTAAAATCGACGCCCTTATGTGTAGCAGCGGACCGATGGGCTTTTAAAAGCAGCTCAAATCGAAACGCCTGCGGCGTTTGAACTGCCTTCAAATCGCGTCTGGGTGGAGTATCGGTAATTTGTCCATTCACGTTGATCCGCTTGATGGTGTCCGTTACAGTAACACCTGGAATGGCCGCGCCTTTAGAAAAGGCGGACTCGATGCTGCGGCTTACAAGTGCGGGGCTGGTAAATGGACGTGCCGCATCATGGACAAGGATAATATCAGGAACGCGAGGACGGGACGCTAAGGCCTCAAGTCCTGCGTGGCCAGACGCTTGTCGGGTCGCGCCACCATATGCGGGCGGTAAGACGCGTTTGGCAGTATCAGCGTCGAGGGAAGCAATGGCGTCAAGATAAAGCGCATGATCGTCTGGATGAATAACGCACAAGATCGATTGAACCCGTTGATCGGCCGCTAATGCGTTGATGCTGCGGGCAAGGACGGTTTCTCCGCCAAGATCCAGATATTGTTTTGGCCGGTCTAGTCCAACACGCAAACCTCGTCCTGCCGCGACGATGAGCGCAGCAACATGAATTCGATCGGGTACGGTCAAAAAAGGTGACATCTCCTCAGATTTGAAACTTTTGCATCGTCAGGTCAACAGACACGGTAAGGTGGACGCACAATTCGAGCCTTCAACACGGGGCGGTATGAAAGATTTCGTTTTGCAATGCACCAAAAAGTCTATTATATAGGCAATGCATTGGGCTGCCTTATTTTTATGCATAATTTGAAAAATATCAAAATTGGTAATGAAATCATACACGGGAGGGCGATTTTGGCGCCTATGTCCGGTGTGACAGATCATATTTTTCGTCGGATCGCGCGTCGGTTTGGGGCATCCCTTGTGGTTTCCGAAATGGTTGCCTCGGATGATTTTGTCCGAGGCTCGGAAGAATCCCGGCTGCGGGCAGAGGGAAGCGGCATTGATCAACACGTCGTGCAAATTGCAGGTTGTGAAGCCCATTGGATGGCGGAAGCAGCGCGCCTTGCTGAAGCGACTGGAGCCGCTCTGATCGATATCAATATGGGGTGTCCGGCTAAGCGAGTGACAGGAGGCTATGCGGGGTCGGCCCTGATGCGCGATCTGGATCATGCCGAGCGATTGATCGAAGCAACCGTTAGCGCAGTGAAGATTCCGGTAACGGTAAAAATGCGTCTTGGATGGGATGATCGTTCTATCAACGCGGCGGACCTTGCGCGGCGCGCGCAAGCGCAAGGCGTTAAGTTAATAACAGTTCACGGTCGAACCCGTTGTCAATTTTATAAGGGGCATGCGGATTGGTCGGCAATTCGGTCTGTTAAAGAAGCTGTTGAAATTCCGGTTATCGCGAATGGTGACTGCCATTCTGTCGAAGATGCGCGCGCAATGTTAGCTGCGTCTCACGCCGATGGCGTAATGATTGGTCGATCGGCCCTTGGGCGGCCTTGGTTGGTAGGGCAGATTGCGCATGGATTAGACGGGGAGCAAATCTCGGCGCCTTCCGCATCAATTCGTCTTGAAGCGGCCATAGAACACTATGAAGGCTTGTTATTGGCGATGGGCGTTGAAACGGGAATTAGGCATGCGCGCAAACACATTGCAGCCTACGCAGAAGATGCGTCGCAACTATCAAGCGAAGATTTAACCGGGTTACGACAAGAAATCGTGACATCAACTTCGCCCTCAACGGTTATTCAATTGCTCACTCGACTTTACCAATCCTATCCAACGAGGAGCGCAGCATGACGATCCTTTCCGAGGTTACGCTTAGGCCGTCTGACAACCGGAGCGAGGCCATTTTAAACGTTTTACCGCTTCCAGTGATCGTTGTCGGATCGGACGATCGAATTGTTGAAGCCAATTTGGCCGCGCAATCTTTTTTCCAAATGAGTCGGTCCGTTTTAAGGCGGCACCGACTGGCCGAAATCGTACCCTTCGGTTCGCCCTTGTTGTCGTTGATTGAGCAAGTTCGCGCAAACGGCGGTAGCGTTAGCGAATATCGTGTTGATATCGGAACACCGCGAATTGGCACGGATAAGATCGTTGATCTTTATGCGACGTTAGAGGCAGACGATGCCCATGATGTGGTCATTATGCTTCAAGAAAAGACAATTGCTGAAAAAATGGACAGGCAATTGACCCATCGTGGAGCAGCGCGCTCGATTTCTGCAATGGGATCGATGCTTGCACATGAAATAAAAAACCCACTTTCCGGGATTAGAGGGGCAGCTCAATTACTCGAGACGTCAGTCATGGATGAGGACCAAGCATTGCTGCGCCTCATTTGTGATGAAACCGATCGCATTGTAAAATTGGTCGATCGGTTCGAAAACTTTGCGGATGGCGGTCCGGTTGAGCGTGAATCAATTAATATTCACAGTGTTTTGGAGCATGTTAAGCGCCTCGCTAGTTCCGGATTTGCGCGACATATCCGTTTCTCTGAAATGTATGACCCATCATTGCCTCCAGTTTGGTGCAATAAGGATCAATTAATCCAAGTTTTTCTGAATCTTGTTAAAAACGCTGCCGAAGCGATCGGCCCGGACGCCGTGGACGGGGAAATTGAGATTTCAACCGCTTATCGAGCGGGAGTTCGGATGGTTGTTCCCGGCACTAACAGTCGCGTCGCTTTACCGCTCGAAATTTGTATTCGCGACAATGGTCCGGGCGTACCCGAAGATCTCATGAGAAGTCTGTTCGATCCCTTTATTTCGACGAAGGCATCAGGGACTGGCCTCGGTCTTGCTTTGGTATCCAAAATTATTGGTGATCATGGTGGCGTCGTTGAGTGTGAATCATTGCCTCGTCGCACAATTTTTAGAGTTCTTTTGTCGATGCAAACGCCTCGCGGTTCAAATGTACTAGAAAGTGACGGATAACGCATGCCAAACGGTACGATCCTTGTCGCCGATGATGACGCGGCAATTAGAACGGTTCTGAATCAAGCGTTAGGTCGCGCCGGATACGAGGTGCGCGTGACAGGACAGGCCAGTACGCTATGGCGCTGGGTCGCAGCGGGTGAGGGCGATCTCGTCGTGACCGATGTCGTTATGCCGGATGAAAATGCGTTCGACCTCTTGCCCCGCATCAAGAAATTGCGGCCTGATTTGCCTGTCATTGTTATGAGTGCTCAAAATACCTTTATGACGGCTATTCGCGCTTCAGAGCGCGGTGCTTATGAGTATTTGCCAAAACCTTTTGATTTAAAAGAACTCCTCGCCATTATTAGCCGTGCACTTACCCGCCCGCGGGGAATTGTGCAGCCGCAGACCGACGGTATGAATGACGAAATTCCGCTCGTGGGTCGATCTCCTGCGATGCAAGAGCTCTATCGTTCGCTTGCTCGACTGATGGCGACGGAACTCACCGTCATGATCATGGGTGAGTCAGGAACCGGTAAAGAGTTGGTCGCTCGCGCATTGCATGACTATGGCAAACGAAGGAAGGGGCCCTTTGTTGCAGTCAACATGGCAGCCATTCCGCGCGATTTGATCGAGAGCGAGTTGTTTGGCCATGAACGGGGCTCCTTCACTGGAGCCGTTAACCGCGCAACAGGCCGTTTTGAACAGGCCGAGGGAGGCACGCTTTTTCTCGACGAAATTGGCGATATGCCGATGGAAGCGCAAACACGGTTATTGCGTGTCCTACAGGAAGGTGAATATTCAACGATTGGGGGAAGAACGTCGATCAAAACGGATGTTCGGATCGTTGCTGCCACAAACAAGGATCTACGTGTTGCGATCCAACAGGGTCTATTCCGCGAGGATTTATTTTTCCGATTGAATGTTGTCCCGCTCCGATTACCCCCTTTGCGGGAACGGATCGAGGATTTACCCGATCTCGTCCGCCATTTCTTCGCATTAGCCGAAAAAGAAGGATTACCGGCAAAACAAATTGATACGGGTGCATTAGAACGACTCAAACGCCATCGCTGGCCGGGAAATGTCCGCGAACTGGAAAATTTGGTGAGACGGTTTGCAGCTCTTTATCCGCAAGAAACGATCACAGAGGCGATTGTCGATGTGGAACTTGCAGAGGCACCCCCATTCGGTTCGATGTCTTCAAGCGAAACGAGAGTTGCTGCAACCTTGAGCGAGTCGGTCGAGCACCATCTAGACGTTTATTTTGCCGGCTTTAAGGGTGATCTTCCACCTCCTGGGCTCTATCATCGGATTCTGCGCGACGTTGAGGAGCCATTGATTAATGCGGCGATGGCAGCAACGAGGGGCAATCAAATCAAGGCGGCTGAGCTTTTAGGGGTTAATCGCAATACATTGCGCAAAAAGATCCGCGACCTTGATATTCGGATAATCAGGACGCTGCGTTAGGCTTATTAACGTTTAATTTCTTCAAATGTCGGATTGCCGTGGTCAATCGGCAACACTGTTGCTATATTGCACCAGTATGCCAATACGGTATTCGATGATTGAGGAGTGGCGTCCGAATGGCGCTCTTGGGAATGTTTAATAATAAGTCGATTATCCAGCCAAGGGCCGGAGTTCGCTTATCGTCATTTTGGCGCAGTGCCTTCGGAATTGTCATTGTCGCTTTGGCGTTAACGTCAGCTTTGGCGACATTCCTTGTTCTGGCTAATTTTGTACCGGTCGTTCCCACCCGAGATGTTGTAATCGGTCTTTTTGCGGTCAATGGTCTATTGATCGGCCTTCTGTTGATCATGGTGGGCGTCGACGCCTTCCGCCTTTTAAAGGCGCGCCGGGCAGGGCTGGCGGGCTCCGCACTCCACGCTCGCATTGTGTCGTTGTTTGCTTTTGTTGCGGCCGCTCCGGCTGTTCTTGTTGCGATCGTAGGTTGGCTGACGCTCGAACGGGGTATCGACATTTCGTTCAGCGGCCAGATTAAAGAGTTGTTACAGACTTCTGTGGAAGTGGCCAAAGCCTATCAGGAATTTCAATGCCGAGCCATTGGCCGAGAGGTTCGCCTTATGGCCGCTGATATCGGGCAAGCGCGGCCAATTTTCGATAAGGATCAACCCGTCTTTCGAGAATTCATGCGCACGAGATCCTATTTTCTGGGATTTTTTGTCGCCGTGATGCTTAAGTCCGATGGCACCTCGCTCGAACGGATCGATAATGTTGCGGTTCCGGATTTGAAGTTACCGAAAGCGGACGAGTTCGCCGCCGCTCAAGAGTCCGGCGATGGTATTTGTCTCCTCCAAGCAGATAGTAATATTTTCCGCGCTCTCGTAAAAATACCGGGATTTGATAGCAATTATCTGCTCGTTGCGAGGACGATTGATCCGAAGGCTTTGCAGTTCCCGCAACAAGCCGAATTAGCTGTTCGCTATTATGACGCGCTGGCTGAACAAAAACTTGGTGTTCAGATTGCATTCGCGACAATGTACGCGCTGATATCGTTAATTCTTTTACTATCTGCTGTTTGGATCGGTTTGAGTTTTGCCAATTGGCTGGTTGCGCCCATTCGTCGGCTGATTTTTGCAACGGATCAGGTTGCAAGTGGCAACTATGATGTCCGAGTGCCTGTAACCGGTAAGGAAGGCGACCTTGGTCATTTGGGCGAAACCTTCAATAAAATGGCCGCTGAATTGGGCCAGCAAACCGAAAGTCTTCAAACTGCTAACACTCTCATGGATCAACGGCGTCGCTTCACAGAGGCGGTCTTATCGGGCGTGTCTGCGGGCGTGATTGGGTTGGACGGGGAGGGTAGAGTCACAGTTTTAAATCCGTCGGCCGAGCAGCTATTGGGTGACATTTCATCATCCCTAAAGGGGCAAAAATTGGCCGAGGCCATTCCGGCTTTTGCTGAGTTTATCAACCGCGAGATCGTGGATCGAGGACGTCCCGTACAAGGACAGATCGAATATAATGAGGGCTCGCGAGATCGATCCCTGACCGTCCGAGTAACGAGTGAACAAGCAAGTGAAATGCAACAAGGTGCTATTGTTACGCTCGATGACATTACGGATTTGGTGACGGCTCAAAGAACATCCGCTTGGGCCGATGTCGCGCGTCGTATTGCGCATGAAATTAAGAATCCATTAACGCCTATACAACTCTCTGCTGAACGCATCAGGCGCAAATATGGAAAAATAATCACCACCGATCGCGAAATATTTGATCAATGTACCGATACGATTATCCGCCAGGTAGATGATATAAAACGAATGGTCGATGAGTTTTCCTCCTTTGCACGCATGCCGAAGCCTTTACCCGAGGTAGAAGATGTATCGAGTGTTATACGGCAAGTCCTATTCTTGATGCGTGTTGCTCATCCGGAAATTAATTTTGTCGACGTGATACCGAGCAATGTTCCAAAGGCGAGTTTTGACAGGCGCCTTATTTCTCAAGCGCTTACCAATATTGTAAAAAATGCGACGGAATCGATTTTGGCGGTACCAAGCGCGGAGCGCGGGCAAGGCGAAATATTGGTTTCGGTTGATTTTTCGCAAGCCGATATTCTCGCGATTGAGATTACGGACAATGGCAAAGGATTTCCAACAGAAAGCCGGCAGCGTTTGCTTGAGCCCTATATGACGACACGCACAGGCGGGACGGGATTAGGTTTAGCAATCGTTGGTAAAATATTTGAAGATCACGGTGGCGGTATTGAATTATTGGATCGAACCGACTCTGGCCGCGGTGCACGTGTTCGACTTTGGTTTCCGCTGGATGGTCTAAATGATCAGTTCAATCGACCAAATTCGTCTACGGAGTCTAAGCAATGAATGCCGATATTCTCATCGTTGATGACGAGGCAGATATTCGGGATCTTGTCGCTGGAATCCTTGAGGATGAAGGTTTTAAATGTCGGACGGCAGCGGATGCTGATGCCGCTTTAAACGAGATTTCAGCTCGTCGTCCAAATCTTATCTTTCTTGATATTTGGATTCAGGGCTCACGGCTCGATGGACTTCAGCTCCTCGATATAATCAAAGAGCAAAATCCGGATTTGCCCGTGGTCATGATTTCCGGACACGGTAATATTGAAACAGCTGTTTCCGCGATAAAGCGTGGTGCATACGACTTTATTGAAAAGCCGTTTAAGTCTGATCGCCTCTTATTGGTTGCCGATCGCGCCCTTGAAACTTTTCGCCTTCGCCGCGAAATCCGTGAATTACGCACCAAGACACCCGTAACGAGTGAGCTGATCGGACGCTCGACAGCGATTAATCACCTCAAGCAAACGATTGAACGCGTTGGCGCAAGCCACGCTCGCGTTCTAATTGCTGGTCCGTCTGGAAGCGGCAAGGAAATTGTTGCGCGAATGATCCACGCCTCGTCCGATCGCGCCTCTGGTCCTTTCATTGCATTAAATGCCGCAACGATTACACCTAACGCCATGGAAGCCGAATTATTTGGCATCGAGGATGGCTCATCGGGTCCCAATAGGATCGGAGCCTTTGAGGAGGCGCATGGTGGCACGCTTTATCTTGATGAAGTTGCCGATATGCCGAAAGAGACCCAGGGCAAAATCCTTCGGGTCCTCATCGATCAAACCTTTCAGCGCGTAGGTGGTAACAGTAAAGTTGCTGTCGATGTTCGCATCCTCTCGTCGACCTCGCGCGACTTAATGACAGAAGTTCAGTCAGGACGGTTTCGCGAGGATCTTTTGCACCGTCTAAACGTTGTTCCCGTTCGGGTACCTTCGCTTTCTGAGCGCCGGGAGGATATTCCAGACCTTATTACCTACTTCATGGAGCAAATTGAGCGAATGTCGGGGCTGGCCCAGCGCCCTATTGCGGAAGATGCCTTGGCCGTTCTTCAAGCTCATGATTGGCCGGGTAACGTGCGTCAGCTCCGCAATAGCGTCGAACGGATGCTCATCATGGCAGGTGGCGAGCCAAATTCCACCATTACTGCCGATCTTTTGCCGACCGATGTCGGCGCATCCGTCCCATCCTTGCCTGGTGGACAAGGAGGTGAGAAACTCATGTCTTTACCTTTAAGGGAAGCGAGAGAGGTCTTCGAGCGGGAATATCTGATGGCGCAAATCAATCGATTTAGCGGCAACATCTCACGGACTGCGGAATTTGTGGATATGGAGCGTTCCGCACTCCATCGGAAACTTAAATCGCTTGGGGTAGGTTGAAGCGTAGGTCAGAGTTGACTATCTATACCGAAGGTTGAGTATTTTAGCGTTGCCCTGCGTTTTGTTTGTGTCAGTAGGTGCTTTCGTTGGAAAATGTTGAGCTTGATCTAAGAGAGGTCCGTGGGCCCGTATGCTCCGGCAAAAACAAAAAGAGGCAATAAAATGGCGACAGAACGCGCGCAAAACCTTCAAGATACGTTTCTCAATCAGGTCCGGAAAAGCAAAATTCCTTTGACCATATTCCTGATTAACGGGGTTAAGCTGCAGGGCGTAGTCACTTGGTTTGATAATTTTTGCCTCCTTTTGCGCCGCGATGGCCATTCGCAGTTGGTTTATAAGCATGCAATTTCCACGATTATGCCCGGCTCACCCGTAACACTCTTTGATCCTACGGATGAAACCGGTGCGGTCCTGAAGGACTGAGGTGGCAAAGGACCCTCATGCATCAGGCCGATTTACCGTTGGCCCTGAAGAAACAATCCAGGATATCTCGCTTGGCACTCGGACGCTTGTGATCGGTCCCTACCTCACAAGCCGTGCGGCGGCGCGCCGTGCAGCTACCGGCACGCCTGAAAGCAATACCAGAGATTTTGAGGCGCGTATTGAGGAGGCCGCCGGTCTAGCCGCTGCAATTGATATAGACCTCGTGTCGTCAATGGTTATCCCGATTGGAGCGCCGCGTCCTGCTACCTTTATTGGGACAGGAAAAATTGATGAGCTTCATGAATATGTTGAAAACGAGAACATCACACTTGTCGTTGTTGATTGCGCGCTAAGTCCCGTCCAACAACGCAATCTCGAACGGGCATTAAAGGTAAAAGTTATTGATCGTACTGGCCTCATTTTGGAAATATTTGGCCGTAGGGCCCGAACAAAAGAGGGTACATTACAGGTTGAGTTAGCCCATTTATCGTATCAAAAAAGTCGATTGGTTCGCTCTTGGACCCATTTGGAGCGCCAGCGCGGCGGCTTTGGCTTCTTAGGTGGTCCGGGTGAAACCCAGATCGAAGCCGATAGGCGGCTCATCCAAGAACGGATGATGAAGATCGAAAAGGACCTTGAATCCGTCAAACGGACGCGCGGATTACATCGTAAGGGCAGGGACCGTGCGCCCTATCCGATTGTGGCGCTCGTGGGCTATACGAATGCTGGTAAATCCACTTTGTTCAATCGACTTACCTCGGCAGAGGTTTTGGCTGAAAACATGCTCTTCGCGACACTTGACCCGACAGCCCGTGTGACCAAACTTCCCCATGGTGCGCCTATTATATTGTCGGATACGGTGGGTTTTATCTCTGATCTTCCAACGATGTTGGTGGCTGCCTTTAGAGCCACATTAGAAGATGTTATTTCGGCTGATGTGATCCTTCACGTGCGCGATGTCTCCCACGGAGACACCGAAGCGCAGGCCGCGGATGTGGTAAATATCTTAAGGGATCTTGGCGTCGATCCGGACGATCATGGGCGCTTAATCGAGGTGTGGAATAAAGCTGATCTGTTAACCGGTAACGAACGCGATAGACTATCCAGCCTCGCCGAAATTCGTCCATTCGCCGAAAAGCCGGTATTGGTATCAGCAATTACCGGTGACGGCATTTTGGATTTGATGACGCTTATTGAAAAGCGTGTGGCACGCGCTAGCATTGTTTATTCGGTTTCCCTCGGTCCAACGGATGGTGCCAGAATGAATTGGCTTTATGAGGATGCCGAAGTACTTGAGCGGCGAATGACAGAGGAGGGAGGCTATCGTATTGCCGTCCGAGTCTTGCCTGAGAAAGAGTCCCGTTTGTTGCGACGTTTTCCAGATGCACGCTTGATGCGTAAAGAAGGCCACTAAATCTTAAGCTTATCGGCCTGCCTGGCTTCGTTCCAAAACCGTTCCATTTCTTCGAGACTTGCGGATTTAATATCATTATCTAACGCTTTTATATTTTCTTCTATATAATTGAAACGACGTATAAATTTAAGGTTTTCCTTTCGCAGTGCGTCTTCGGGGTTAACCGAAAGATGCCGGGCCAAATTAGCCACCACAAACAGTAAATCACCTATTTCTTCTTCGATATTTTTTGCGTCGTTTTTAGCTAACGCCTCTTCGATTTCATTTGTCTCTTCGCGAATTTTATCAAGGACTAAGTGAGCACTATGCCAATCGAAGCCGACTTTGGACGCTTTAGATTGGAGTTTCTCGGCACGAATAAGGGCAGGGAGGTTATGGGGGATGTCTGCTAGAATGGAAGATGCTGCCGGATCAGCCCCAATTCCCGCAGCCCGTTTTTCAGCGAGCTTCTCAGCCTTCTCTTGAGATTTAATCTCGGCCCACAGGGCTTTGACGGCGTCCGGCTTCAACTCCTTAAGGTGCCCGAATACGTGCGGATGACGCCGAATGAGCTTGGTAGTGATGGCATGAACCACGTCGTCGAATTGGAAGCTTCCTTGTTCTTCAGCTAGGCGGGCGTGGAACACCACTTGAAGGAGGAGATCGCCCAACTCATCCCGCAGATCGCTTATGTCTCCACGCTCAATTGCGTCGACAACCTCATAGGCTTCCTCAATCGTATATGGAGCAATCGTTTCAAAGCTTTGCTCGAGATCCCAAGGGCAGCCGGTGCCTGGCGTCCGTAACGCGGCCATAATGGCAATCAGATCTTTAATATTTTTTGAGGGCTGCATCTGTCAACATTTCCAACGATGGATCGGGTGTAGTCAGCGGATGAACATCCAATGTTCGCATAAGAAACATTATGGAACTTATATCTGATAGGTTTCGCACGTTATATAACGATTTCCAATCCATCAAACGCAGGTATGACATTCGCCGGCAGTTGCTCGCATAGGGCCGCATAGTCCAAATCGCTATGCAGGTTTGTTAATATAGCCTGCTTAGGCTTTAGCCGTTCGATCCATGTTAGCGTTTCAGGAAGAGAAAAATGGGAAGGATGTGCGGTGGGACGTAAAGCATCGACGATCCAAAGGTCTAAGCCTGTAAGTGCATCAAGGCTTTCTTTTGGAATGTCATTTAAATCGGGCGTATAGGCAGCCGTGCCGAACCGGAAGCCCAACGCGTCAATAGTTCCGTGATGAACCCGAAATGGCAATGCGGAAATAGATCCGCCGGGTCCACCAATTTCAATCTCGTGACCTGGAATAAGTCGCCGGTCTTTAACGATGGGTTGATAGTCACTTCCCGGTGGGGTTTCATAACAATAGGCAAACCGTCGATGAAGGCTGTGCGATGTTTCTTCATCCATATAGGTCGGAACTTGTTTTCTCATAAAAAGAACAACGGGCCGTATATCGTCTAATCCATGGGTATGGTCGGCGTGTTCATGAGTAAATAAAACGGCATCGATACGTTGCACATTGACGCTTAAGAGTTGCTCTCGCAAATCTGGGCTAGTGTCGACAAGAACAACCGTTTTATCCCCACCGTTGGTACGTTCCAAGATTATGGAGCAACGCCGCCGCCGATTTTTGGGGTTATTAGGATCGCACGCACCCCATCCGAACGCGGGCCTCGGTACTCCGCTTGATGAGCCACAGCCCAAAATGGTCAATTTTAAACTCATTTTGAAAGACCTGCCGGGCGCCGTGCTTTCGAAAAAAGGGTGAAAAAATTGTTGGTTGTGATCACGGCCAAATCATCATCAGACAGGCCTTTAACCTTTGCCAACATCGAATGGGTTTCGGCAACATAGGCTGGTTCGTTACGCTTCCCTCGGCGGCTTTGGGGAGCGAGATAAGGAGCATCCGTCTCAACGAGTAATCGATCGAGCGGAATTTCGGAAGCGATCATTCTT
>CAIRGA010000047.1 GCA_903877935.1 uncultured Hyphomicrobiales bacterium | reverse complement strand
TCTTGATTGCAAAGCTGGGTAATCGTGCCGGGCGACACACCAATGCGACGCGCGAAATCGACACGGCTGACAGCATTGGATTTGAGCCACTCGGCAAGTTTCATGGAGAGAGTTTAGCGCGAATGAAATTTAGCGCCAATGAAATTCGGCTTGCGCGGGTGAAAAATTTAGTTTGGCTGAATATTTGTTATTATTTCCCTCTCCCCTCGCGGGAGAGGGAAGCGAGATTTTACCCCACCTGCCCGCGATGGCGCAAAAAGTGATCGGCCAGTACACAGGCCATCATCGCTTCACCCACCGGCACGGCGCGGATACCGACACACGGGTCATGGCGGCCTTTGGTGAGGATGTCGGTCTCAGAGCCTGATTTATCGACCGTTTGGCGGGGGGTGAGAATCGACGAAGTTGGCTTCACTGCAAAACGCGCGACAATCGGTTGGCCGGTTGAAATGCCGCCCAAAATGCCACCGGCGTGGTTGGCGAGGAAAAGCGGCTGGCCGTCCGGCCCGCTCCGCATTTCATCGGCATTTTCTTCGCCCGTCAGCATGGCGGAGGCAAAACCGTCACCGATTTCGACGCCTTTCACCGCGTTGATGCCCATGAAAGCGGACGCTAAATCGGCGTCGAGCTTGCTATAGATGGGTGCGCCCCAGCTTGCGGGGACGTTCTCGGCCACGATTTCGATGACGGCGCCTACCGACGAACCCGATTTACGGATGCCGTCGAGATAGTCCTCGTAGAATTTGGCCATTTCCCCATCAGGGCAGAAAAACGGGTTGTTGTGGACTTCGGCCCAATTCCAGCGCGAGCGGTCCACTTTATGCGGGCCCATTTGCACGAGCGCGCCGCGTATCAACACATTCGGGATGATTTTGCGCGCAATAGCGCCGGCGGCAACGCGGGCCGCGGTTTCGCGCGCCGACGAGCGCCCGCCGCCGCGATAATCGCGGATGCCGTATTTGGCGTCATAGGTGAAATCAGCGTGACCCGGGCGGTAGGCGTCGCGGATATCGCCGTAATCTTTCGAGCGTTGATCGGTGTTTTCGATCATCAGCGCAATCGAGGTGCCGGTGGTCACTTGCTCAGGCGTGCGGTCATCCGAAAACACGCCGGAGAGGATTTTGACCTGATCCGGCTCGCGGCGCTGGGTGGTGAAGCGCGATTGGCCGGGTTTGCGGCGATCAAGCTCGATTTGAATATCGGCTTCGGTCAGCGGGATCAGCGGCGGGCAACCATCAACCACGCAGCCAATCGCAACGCCGTGGCTTTCGCCAAAGGTGGTGACGCGGAAGAGATGGCCGAAACTGTTATGCGACATGGGTAACGCCTTGCTGTGACGCTTTTCTTTTAGAAGCGCGGGCGCTGTGGGTCAAATCGCGTTGGCGTCAATACCATTTGAACCGGTTGTTTTCGAAAACCAACACGCGGCCTTGATGGATATCATGACGCGGGGCTTCATGCGGCGGCACCTCGGCGATCATCGCCATCAGCGCGCGGGCAACGCCGCCATGGGACACGATAACCACTTCTTGTTTGACGGTTTCGAGCCATGGACGCAGACGTTCAACGAGCATCTCATAGCTCTCGCCTTGGGGTGGCACATAGTCCCATTTATTCTTGTCGCGCTCGGCCTCTGCGGTGGGAAATTTACCCCGCAACTCGGCCCAGGTATGGCCTTCCCAAATGCCGAAGGTGATTTCTTTTAAGCGATCTTCGGTTTCGTAGGCGGTCGGTTCAAGTCCGAGTGTACGGCGGGCAATTTCGGCGGTTTCGCGGGTGCGTCCCAAGGGGGAGACGATCCAACGTGAATTCGCCGGATCGCCGAGAAGTTTGGTGAGCCTGCGGGCCACGTCTTCCGATTGATATCGGCCTAGCGCATTCAGCGGAATGTCGGTTTGGCCTTGCAGGCGTCCCTCGACATTCCAATCGGTCTCGCCATGCCTGACGAACAGGATGCGAGGCAGCGTGAGCATAAGATCAGCCCTTGTCGAGCGTTAGATCGGGCGCTTCGGGGTTTTTCATGCCGACGACATGATAACCAGCGTCGACATGCATGATTTCGCCCGTCACGCCACGGCCCATATCGGACAGAAGGAAGGCCGCGCTGTCGCCGACTTCTTCAATCGTGACCGTGCGGCGAAGCGGGGAATTGAGCTCGTTCCACTTCAAGATATAGCGGAAATCGCCAATGCCGGAGGCGGCCAGTGTCTTGATCGGGCCTGCCGAGATGGCGTTGACGCGGATATTGCTCGGGCCGAGATCGGCGGCGAGATAGCGCACGGAGGCTTCTAATGCGGCCTTTGCGACGCCCATGACATTATAATGCGGCATCCATTTTTCGGCGCCATAATAGGTCAGCGTCAGCATCGAGCCGCCATCCTTCATCAGCTTTTCGGCGCGTTGCGCAACGGCAGTGAAGGAATAGCAGGAAATTAAGAGCGACTTCGTGAAATTGGCTTCCGTTGTTTCAAGGTAGCGGCCGGTCAGCTCGTCTTTGTCGGAGAAGGCGATGCAATGGACGAGAAAGTCGATCTTGCCCCACGCCTTCTCTACTTCCGCGAACACGGCATCGATCGAGCCTGAATCCGTCACATCGCAATGGCCGACGACAAGGCCACCGAGTTCTGCGGCCAGCGGGCGAACCCGCTTTTCCAGCGCGTCGCCCTGATAGGTGAAGGCGAGTTCGGCGCCATGGTCATGGGCTGATTTGGCAATGCCCCAAGCAATCGATTTGTTATTGGCCAGCCCCATAATGAGGCCGCGTTTGCCTTTAAGGATCGACGAAGTTGTATGCAATTCAGAGGTCATTGATTGGCGTTTCTAGCGTTTGGACGGAATAAAACCATCGTTAATCAAGTCTACTCCTTAGCCCAAGCCTCGGATCATAGGAAGCTTCAACACCCCTTACACGTCGCAAACCATCTCAATTCTGTTGACGAAATGTGACACGCGCGGTGGATTTTTGCTCTATTAATGGTTCCAGAGGCGCTGTGGCGGTAAAAGCAGACGAATTGAATCGCCGGAAGCGATAGTCCCCTCCCGCTCGACCCACGCGACCAAGCCTCGCTTATGTTTTGCTCTCGCCACAAAAGCCGAACCATGACCGGGATGGTGTCGCTCGATAATTTCAGCCGGATATTTGCAGGGCTGGTTTTCGAGGTCGATGATCAAGGTAGCCCCTGAGGAAAACATCATGCGCGTGGCCGGTGGCAGGATGGTGAGGTCCGGAATCCCCGATACCAGCAGATTGGCCCCGACCCATTCGGGCGGCAAAACGGGGATGGCGAGCGCTTCGGCGACTTCTGCCATTTCCTCAACGGAGACGATGGAGACTTGCCGACGGTTTTTGAGGGGAACGCCGCGCGGATATTGCTTCAGCGTCCGCGCATCCGACACCATGGTCGGCCCCGAGTGGCAATCACCCACAATGCCATCAAAGGTCAGCGTCAGCGATCCGGTCGGTGACTTTTCGAGGCCCGTGGCGCGATCAGGGCTCAGCAGACAGGCATCGACGCGACCGACAATGCTGATTTCTTTGACGTAGGCCATCGCAAGCTCCCTTAGAATTAAGGAGCTGATTGTTACGGGAGATCGACGATTCGCGTAAGCGTTAGCCTTACCGTGAACGCCGATCGCGCCAGCGTTTCATCAACATTTCGAGTTCCAAATCCGGTTCTTTGGGAATCGTTATCTCAAGTGTTGCAAAGAGGTCACCGGTGCCGTCGGGCATTGGCAAGCCTTTGCCTTTTATCCGTAAAGTTTGGCCGCTCGAGCTATAGGGCGGAATGGAAATCTCCACTGCGCCATCCAGCGTTGGCACCCTGACGCTACCGCCCAAAACGGCGTCTTCAAGCGGGATTTGCAAGCGCGTACGCAAATTTTTACCGTCGATGGTGAAACGCGAATCTTGGGTGACGCGGATGGTGATCAGCGCATCGCCATGCACGCCGCCATCGGCGCTTGGGTGGCCCTGTCGCTTCAAGCGGATCACTTTTCCATCGGTCACGCCCGCTGGAATCGAAACATCTAGGTTACGCCCACCCGGCATGGCCACGCGCGTTGTCGTTCCCTTGATCGCATCGGTAAGGCTGATTGTGGCGACGACTTTTAAATCTGCGCCGGGAGCGGGGGTCCTACGGCGCGCTGTGCGTGCATCGGCGCCGCCCATGCCGCCCCGGAAAAATTCGGCAAAAATATCGGAGGCGTCAAAATTGCCGCCAAACGGACCGCCACCCGCACCGGGGCGAGCGCCACCAAAGCCCGCGCCACCGCCGGGAAATCCCTGAAAGCGTGGTTTGCCCTCGGCGTCGATTTCGCCTGAGTCAAATTGCTTGCGCTTTTTCACGTCGCCCAAGATTTCATAGGCCGAGTTTAATTCGGCAAATTTATCTTTGGCCTTGGGATCCAACGTGTTGCGATCAGGATGAAGCACCTTCGCCTGACGGCGAAAGGCTTTTTTCACATCCTCTTCGCTCGCGGATTTTGACACGCCGAGCACGGTATACGGGTCGCGCATTCCAATACGTCCTGACAATTCTGGCTCGGATCGGGGATGCCGATCACTGGATAACGGAAAGATGTAAGGATGACGTGGCTTAGACGCAACCTCGGGGGCGTTAAGTTTTTAGCCTTGTTTGACCAGTTGCTTAACTTCCGAGATTTTCCATTCGCTCGCGCCGCTGCGGCAGGCTGTGCCTTGCATGGCGGGGCGGACAACGTTTTCGATGACAATTTGAGCCGAAAATGCGCGGCAAAGATCGCCTTCCTGAAGAAAAGCGATCCCGATGGGACGGAAATTACCCCGTGCAGCGGTCGTTTTGTTCTCCCATTGGACAGGTTCGTGGATATTTTCAGGGCGAAGCGCCGTTCCAAGCGCTTGATTGGCTTTTTCCCAATCCGCCGAATTCAGTTCGGTTGATAGGGTCGCGGCTGGCGCAAAAATCGATCCCGTGATCATTGGCGCGCTATCGGGCATCATTTCCGAGAAAAATGGCAGGGAATTGGCGCAACCGCCGAGACTGATGGTACAAAACAGCACAGTTAATAGCTGGTGGCGAGATAATCGGCTGCGGATCATTGACTTCATACCCCTAGCTATCGAAAACCAAGCGGCGCATTCGGTCGTAAGTGACATGCGACATTTTGGTTCGGCTGGAGCATTAGAATCGTGAAAAGTTTAACAGACGGTGACTTTACGGAGGCAAGTGAACCTTTTTTGCTTTTTGAGCAGTGGTTTGCCGATGCAACGGCCTCAGAACCCAATGATCCGAACGCTATGGCGCTCGCTACCGTTGATTCTTCCGGATTACCCAATGTACGCATGGTCCTCATGAAGGGCTGGGATGAAGCGGGCTTTGTTTTTTATACGAATACCGAATCAGCCAAGGGGCGCGAGATTTTAGGAACGCTGAAGGCGGCTCTTGTGTTCCATTGGAAAAGTTTAAAGAGGCAGGTGCGCGTTCGCGGGTCTGTCGAGCAGGTGTCGGATGCGGAGGCGGATGCCTATTTCCAGTCCCGCCCGCGCGACAGCCGCATCGGTGCTTGGGCAAGCCAGCAATCGCGTCCGCTCGAAGGGCGGTTTGCGCTTGAAAAGGCAGTCGCGACGAATGCGATGAAATATGCTATTGGTGACGTTCCCCGCCCGCCCCATTGGACGGGGTTTCGTATTTTGCCAGTGGAAATGGAATTTTGGCACGATCGACCGTTCCGGCTTCATGATCGGGTCGTCTTTCGGCGCGAAGATGTTGCCACACCATGGACGAAGGCGCGGCTTTATCCGTGAGTTGAGTTAAAAAGACCGCGTAAGGAGCGAATAATTATGTCCCAAGCCAATGAGCCAGCCCGGCGCAGAACCATGTTGCTGACCGGGGCGAGCCGTGGCATCGGGCATGCGACGGTGAAGCGTTTTTCGGCCGCAGGCTGGCGCGTGATCAGCTGCTCGCGGCAGGCTTTTCCAGAAAATTGCCCTTGGGAAATGGGCGCTCAGGACCATATTCAAGTCGATCTGGAAGATGCTAAAAATACACGCGAGGCGATTGATGAAATTCGGCATCGCTTGGAAGACGGGCAACTCGACGCGCTTGTGAACAATGCCGGCATTTCGCCAAAGGGTGAAGGTGGCGCGCGACTGGGGACGTTGAACACCGAGCTGCAGGATTGGCAGCGCGTGTTTCAGGTGAATTTTTTTGCGCCCATGATGTTGGCGCGCGGCCTCTTGAATGAATTGCAAGCGGCTAAGGGATCAGTAGTCAATGTCACCTCGATTGCGGGCTCGCGCGTCCATCCTTTTGCGGGCTCGGCCTATGCAACATCGAAAGCGGCGTTGGCCGGGTTGACGCGTGAAATGGCGTCCGATTTTGGCCCGCTTGGCATTCGGGTAAATTCGATCTCGCCGGGTGAAATCGATACGTCGATTTTATCGCCCGGCACGGACAAGATTGTCGAGCAAATTCCGATGCGGCGTCTTGGTACGCCTGAGGAAGTAGCAAAAGCAATTTATTTCCTCTGCTCGGATCAATCGAGCTATGTCCATGGTGCTGAAATTCACATCAATGGTGGCCAGCACGTATGAGCGATAGGCTCTATCCGCAACGACCTTTGATTGGTGCAAGTATCGCCGTTTTTCGAGAGGGCAAAGTCTTACTCGCTGCGCGGGTTAATACCGAACATGCGCCGGTTTATTCGCTGCCGGGCGGGCTTGTTGAAAGTGGCGAAACGTTAGAGGAAGCAGCCCTTCGAGAATTGAAGGAAGAGGTTGCGGTGTCGGCGCGCATTCTTGGTTTTGCGGGACATGTTGAAGTGATCGACCGCGACGCTGACGGAAAAGTGCGGCGGCATTTTGTTGTAAATGCCTTCGCCGCTGAATGGGTTGAAGGTGAGCCAGTGACAGGCCCTGAGGCCCCTTTTATCCAATGGGTTGATCCGCATGCGATTGGCGGCATTGCGGTTACAAAAGGACTGGGCGTGATTTTGAAGCGCGCCGCCGCCCTTGTTGCCTCACCCGCGTCTTGATCAGTTAAACCGAACAGCTTCACCATGAGCAGGTTGGGTGAGCGCGCCTTCCCACATCACGCGGTGACCGCGCACGATCGTGCCGACGGGCCAGCCTTGAACGCTTAATCCATCATAAGGCGTCCATGCGCATTTAGAGGCAATCCATTGATTGGTGATGGTGGCACGGCGCTTTAAATCAACGATGGTCAAATCGGCGTCATAACCTTTTGCGATGCGGCCTTTATTGACAATGCCGAAGAGGCGCTGTGGTCCCGCGCTCGTCATATCGACAAAACGTTGCAGGCTCATATGGCCTTTATTGATATGATCGAGCATGATCGGAACAAGCGTTTGAACGCCTGTCATGCCGGACGGGGAATTCGGATAGGGTTTGGCTTTTTCCTCAAGCGTGTGAGGCGCATGATCTGACCCCAAAACGTCCGCTACACCTTGCGCGACGCCCTGCCAGAGGGCATCACGCACATCCGCGCCGCGAACGGGCGGGTTCATCTGCACAAGCGTACCAAGACGCTTATACGCTTCATCGCCATCAAGCGTGAGATGGTGCGGGGTTACTTCGCAACTTGCGACATCTTTGTGGTTGGCAAGGAACAGAATTTCTTCCGCCGTTGAAATATGAAGCACGTGAATCTTCGCGCCGGTTTCATGGGCGATACGAACAAGGCGCTCGGTGCAGCGAAGGGCCACTTCCGGCGAGCGCCAGATCGGATGCGAAGCAGGGTCACCCTCGACCCGCAACTCTTTGCGCGCGCGCAGCATCATTTCATCTTCCGAGTGAAAGGCGGAACGGCGGCTGGTTTTTTCCAAAATCGCGGTTACGCCTTTATCGTCTTCGACCAACAGCGAGCCTGTCGAGGAACCCATGAACACTTTAATGCCGGCAGCGCCCGGTAGGCGTTCAAGCTCTGGAATATGCTTTACATTGTCATGCGTGCCGCCAACCCAAAAAGCGAAATCGCAATGCATGCGGTGGGTACCGCGTTTGACCTTATCCGCCAGCGCCTCGGCATTTGTCGTTTGTGGATCGGTGTTCGGCATCTCAAAAACGGACGTGACGCCCCCCATCACGGCGGCACGTGAGCCTGATTCGAGATCCTCCTTGTGGGTAAGGCCCGGCTCGCGGAAATGCACCTGGGTATCGATCACGCCCGGCAAAATGTGGAGTCCCGTGCAATCGACCACTTCACCCGCTGATTTCGGGTCAAGCGAGCCAAGCGCTGCAATTTGGCCGTTCCTCACGCCAATATCCATGACCCCCATCCCGTCCTGATTGACGACGGTGCCGCTTTTAAAAATGGTGTCGAAGGTCTGGGGCATGGGAATTTTTCTCCAGTGGCTAATGGTGAGCCATGAATCACAGTTCAAAACTCATATAGCGATAGAGCCGCTTCCCGTATAGAATGATCCTATGAACAAAGCGGACGCCGTTTCCAAACTTAAGACATTCGTACCCGCCCTTAAAGCGATGGGGGGGACGGGGTTGTTTTTATATGGATCAACGGTACGGGGCGAGGCGTCGCTTGCCAGCGATATCGACGTTTTTCTGGATATTGACCCTTCTGGTCCGTTCAATGCGCTTGATCTCGTTGCCGCCAAGAGGCTCTTGGAGGAGGGGTTGGGGGTGCGTGTTGATTTAACAACGCGCGGTGGCTTGCACCCCTTGATCCGCCAGGGGATTGAGCAACAGGCCGAGCGGGTTTTTTGATGACGGTGCGCTCGGCTTTGCTTCGTGTCCATGACATGCTTGAAGCCATCGATGGGATCAATAATGCACTCGGTGGCGTTAGCTTTGATGATTTTGCGCAGTCATGGATTTTGCGTTCCGCGATTGAACGCGGTGTGGAAATTATTTCCGAGGCGAGCCGACATATACCGAGCGATCTAAAACAAGAACAATCGGATATTCGCTGGAAGGATATCGCCGGGATTGGTGATATTTTACGTCATGAATATCAGCGCGTTGCGCCCGACATCGTTTGGAGAGTCGTCCACGACTATTTGCCGGAATTAAGAGCGGCATTAGTGGATATAGCAAAAGCTATTGAGTAATAAAGCAAATTCCTCAGATGTTCAGGACCTAACATTTTTGTACGGAAAGTAACGAATGCCAAACAGCCTCCTTGTAAATCGCGGCCTTATCAGCGTGTCAGGTCCGGATGCGGTGTCGTTTCTGGATAATTTGCTAACGGTTTCCGTTGACGGACTCCAATCCGGCGAGGCGCGGTATGGCGCGTTGTTAACGCCACAGGGTAAGATGATTGCGGATGGTTTGATCGTTGCCCGTGGCGATGGGTTTTTGATCGACTGCCCTCGGGTGCTTGCGGCTGATTTTTCGCGCAGGCTTGGCTTTTATAAATTGCGGGCAAACGTTGATGTGGTTAACCGCAGCGATGATTTGGCGGTTTTGGCCGCATGGGCGGATGACGGCGCGCCTCTTCAGGGCGTTGTGCGTTTTACCGATCCGCGTTTGGCGGCGCTCGGCGATCGTATTGTCGTACAATCGGATAAGGTACCCGATTTACGAGCCCCGGAAGCCGATTATCACGCGCATCGTATCGCGTTGGGTGTTCCCGAAGGCGGGCATGATTTTATCTATGGTGATACATTTCCGCATGAGGCGGATATGGATCAGCTTAACGGGGTCGATTTTAAAAAGGGTTGCTTTGTCGGTCAAGAAGTTGTGTCCCGCATGCAGCACCGCGGCACCGCGCGAACGCGTTGCGTGCCACTTCGATTTGCGGATGGGGCTAAAGTGCCTGAGGGCACCGAGGCCTTGGCCGGACAAAAGCCCTGCGGTCGGATCGGTTCTTCGCTTGAGAGTGGATTGGCCATAGGACTTTTGCGGTTAGACCGTGTGGCGGACGCTATTGCTGCGGGCGAGGCTTTAACGGCTGATGGACATGTATTTGTGGTTGAGCGGCGGGATTGGATGACGTTTGAAGTGGCGGGGATATGATGGGCAAAGGTTTGGTGGAACACGACGACGGAAAACAGCGTTGCCCTTGGCCCGGTATTGATCCGCTCTATGTCGCCTATCACGATACCGATTGGGGTGTGCCAGAATATGACGACCGCGCTCTGTTTGAAAAGCTCATACTCGATGGCTTTCAGGCCGGCTTAAGTTGGATCACGATTTTACGGAAGCGCGAAAATTTTCGTGCGGCTTTTGACGGGTTTGACGCAGAAAAAATCGTGCGCTATTCGCCGAAAAAAATTGAAAGTCTGGTTGTTGATGCAGGTATTATTCGCCATCGCGGAAAGATTGAGAGCACGATAAAAAGCGCGCGGGTCTATTTGGACCTTCAAGAGCAGCAGGGATTTTCGAATTATCTTTGGAATTTTACCGATGGTCGGGTGATTCAAAATACACCACGCAGTATGGCGGATATTTCGGCAGAGACGGAATTATCGGCGCGGATTTCAAAAGATTTGAAAAAGCGCGGGTTTAATTTTTGTGGGCCGACGATTGTGCATGCCTTTATGCAGGCCGTTGGTATGGTGAATGATCATCTTGTCGGCTGCTTCCGGCATGAGGAGGTAAAGCTTTTGGAGCGCAAGCTCTGATGGCTTCCAAACAACACAAGACGCCGCGTGCTTGGCAGCGTATGCTATCGGGGAGGCGGCTGGACCTGTTAAATCCGTCGCCGCTTGATATTGAAATCGAAGACATCGCGCATGGCTTGGCGCGTGTGGCGCGCTGGAATGGGCAAACGATTGGCCCTTCGATTTTCTCCGTCGCGCAGCATTCCTTGCTGGTTGAAGCGATTTTCTCGGCAGATGGAACTGCGACCCGCGATGAGCGATTAGCGGCTTTGCTTCATGATGCGCCAGAATATGTCGTCGGTGATATGATCTCGCCGTTCAAAGCGGTGATTGGCGATTATAAAGCGGTTGAGCATCGCCTTTTGTCGGCGATCCATCTTCGGTTCGGATTGAAGGCGCATGTGCCGGAAGCGTTGACAAGGCGCATCAAGCAGGCCGATCAGATTGCTGCCTATCTGGAAGCGACACGACTTGCGGGGTTTGAGGAGGAAGAAGCTGTCCGGCTTTTTGGTCAACCGCCTGTCATCGTCGCAGACTATGCGCTATTGATAACGTCGTGGACGGCCGAGCAAGCCAAGGCACGGTTTATTGAACGGTTTTTGATGTTGGAGGCGGGTTGATGGCAAAATTACACGTTTGTTCGCTATCACGCTTACAAGAAACCGTTGATCGCACGGCAGCAAAACATGTGGTTACTCTCTTGACCGAAGCCGCAGGCGTTCCAAGTCCAAATGGTATCTTGCCAACACAACATCTCAAACTGATTGCCAGCGATATTACCGCGCCGATGGAAGGCCATATTCTTCCCGGTGCCGAGCATGTCGAGCAATTGATTGCGTTTGTTAAGGCGTGGGATCGGGTTGATCCGATGGTCATTCATTGCTGGGCCGGCATTAGCCGCTCAACGGCCTCGGCCTATATTGCAGCGAGTGTGCTTAATCCGGAGTTGGATGAAGTGCACTTGGCCACGCGTTTACGCGCGGCATCCCCCAGTGCGACGCCTAATCCCCGGCTAATTGCGTTGGCCGATACGATCTTGGATCGTAAGGGTCGGATGATGGCTGCGATTGCTGATATAGGCCGTGGGGCGGATGCATTTGAAGGCACGCCTTTTGAACTCGTCTATGATTGATCGCGATGAGTGAACGCCATCCAGAAACGCCGATTGAGATTGGACTCGCCGCAGCCATTGTTGCGGTGGAAGGTGATGCACCGCAAATTCTCGTAGGCCGTGGTGAAGGCGGTGAAGACGGGCTGCCTTATGGCAGTTTTGATCCGCTCTCGCATCGTACACTTGAGATTGCACTAAGGGCTTTTGTGGCTGAGCAATCTGGCCTTTCGCTCGGCTATGTTGAGCAGCTTTATACCTTTGCCGATCGCGGTCGGCATGACCGGCCGAATGATGGTGCGCCGCATGTCGTATCCATCGGATATCTTGCTTTAACGCGCGTTGCTGCCAAAGCGGAAGAACGGCCTAAAACGGCTGCTTTCAGGCCTTGGTATCGTTTCTTTCCGTGGGAAGATTGGCGCGGTGGACGGCCTGCTATTTTGGATCGCGATATTTTACCGAGGCTCAATCAATGGGCGCAAGATAGTGCGGCAGAAAAGGCCGAAATGAAGGCAAGGCCGCTGTCGCGGCTTGAGCGGCTCTTGTTTTGTTTTGGCACGGATTCGGGCCCTTGGGACGAAGAGAAAGTGCTTGATCGCTATGAGCTTCTCTATGAAGCCGGCTTGGTCTTTGAAGCCGGACGCGATGGCCGCCCCGGTGCAATGGATGCCGATACCGCAAGGCGGTTTGGCGAGCCGATGCGGCACGATCACCGACGCATTTTAGCGACCGCTATGGGGCGCTTGCGGGCTAAATTAAAATATCGTCCGGTTGTGTTTGAATTGATGCCACCAAGCTTCACGCTCACCGCCCTACAAAGCACGGTTGAATCGATTTCAGGGCGGCATTTGCATAAGCAAAATTTTAGACGGCTTGTCGAAACAACAGCGCTCGTGGAGCCGACGGGAAGTCAAAGAACGACGCGGGGCAGGCCCGCGGCCTTGTTTCGGTTTAGGCGCGATGTCTTGCAGGAACGTCCGGCACCCGGATTGCGTGTCGGCAAGCGGGGATAGTATTATCTAAAAATGGCTCAAATTGATATTTCGAGCGGCCTTGCCCGTGAAATGCGGAGCTTTTCCTGGGGCGAATTTAATGCCGTCCAGAGGTCCATGCGGCGTTGAATATTAAGCCAAAACTCAGGACTATTATCAAATACGCGAGCGAGAATAAGCGCCGTTGACGCTGTAACCGCGCGGCGGTCATTGCATAATTCGTTCACATGTTTGCGCGGTACGCCCATCGCATCGGCCAATTCGCCTTGTGTCAGGCTCAAGGGCTGAATGAATTCTTCATTTAATATTTCACCGATACTTGCTGGCTTGCGTTTTGTGATCATGGTCGTGCCAGTTTTTACCGATAGCTGTGGTTGTCAAGATAAAGATTAGAAGCTTCGCCTTTGGTGCTGTTCCATATCAACGACAATACGCCTCATTCGAACTGCAGGGCATGAAAAAGCCCCCTCTAACGAAGAGGGGGCTTGAGCGGTACTTTGGCAGCGGCTTGGCGTTACAGGCCGAGCACGCTTTCGGCGCTCGTATAGGCTAGGCCTTGCGCATCGGCGACAGCCTTATAGGTCAGCTTGCCGTCATGGACATTGAGGCCGTTACGAAGATGCTTGTCGTCGATCAGCGCTTGCTTCCAGCCTTTATTGGCGAGGGCCAAAGCGAAAGGCAGAGTGCCGTTGTTCAAGGCGAAGGTTGAGGTGCGGGCTACCGCGCCGGGCATATTGGCGACGCAGTAATGAATGACGCCATCGACAACATAAGTTGGCTCGGCGTGGGTTGTCGCTTTCGAGGTTTCGCAGCAACCGCCTTGGTCGATGGCGACGTCGACGATGACCGAACCCGGCTTCATGGTTTTGAGCATGGCGCGGGTGATCAGCTTTGGCGCTTCAGCACCTGGTATCAGCACGCAACCAATCACCATATCGGCGGTGGTCACGAGGCTGTTAACCGCATCGCGCGTTGAAAACACGGTACGAACCGCGCCGTTAAACTGCGCCGAGATGCGGCGAAGCACTTCGGCCGAGCGATCAACCACGGTGACATTCGCGCCCATACCGAGCGCGATGGTTGCGGCATGGGTGCCCGAAACGCCGCCGCCCAAAATCACGACATTGCCCGCAGGCACACCGGGGACGCCGCCCAGGAGGATGCCCAAGCCACCTTGGGCTTTTTCAAGGCAATGTGCGCCGACTTGCGGGGCCAAGCGACCGGCGACTTCCGACATGGGTGTTAAGAGCGGAAGGCCGCCTGTTGGCGAGGTAACGGTTTCATAGGCGATGCAGGTTGCGCCCGACGCTAACAAATCCTTGGTCTGCTCGGGATCTGGGGCCAGATGGAGATAGGTGAACAGGAGCTGGCCCTTGCCGAGCTTTTTACGCTCAACCGCCAGAGGCTCTTTGACCTTTACGATCATGTCCGCGCTGGCAAAGATTTCGTCGGCGGTGGCTGCAATGCTGGCGCCTGCGGCGACATAGTCGGCATCGGTGACGCCTGCGCCATTGCCGGCATTCGTCTCAATCGTGACTTGGTGGCCGTGATGGACGAGCTCTGCAACAGATGATGGCACGAGGCCAACGCGGAATTCGTTGTTCTTGATTTCTTTTGGAACGCCAATGCGCATGATGATCCTCCCCCTGATCCCGTTATTCGGTGTGAGGATATTTCCATAGGCGCAATGGAATCTCTCGCGAATTATGGCCGCTAGATCGCATGATTTAGAAATTTTATGCGACATTTTATTAAAACCGTGGCAGAATATTCGAATGATTGAACTTGATGCGCGTGATCGTTCTATTCTTCGGCTACTTCAGGCGGATGCCGGCATTACCAATGCCGATCTGGCCGAGCGGGTGAATTTGTCGCCTTCGGCCTGTTTGCGGCGGGTGAATATGCTCTATGAGAGGGGTTTGGTGCGCGGAACCGTCATGCTGCTCGATGAAAAAGCGGCGGGATTATCGGGTACGGCATTCGTCTTCGTGACGCTCGACCAGCAGGGCCGCAACAGCCTTGATGAATTTGAGTCGGCCGTTGGGGAGCATCCGGAAATTCTGGAATGTTACTTGTTGGCAGGCACGGCGGATTATCTTTTGCGCGTGGTTTATGCCGATACCGCCGATTTTGAGCGGATTCATCGCAATATTGTGACGCGGCTGCCGGGTGTGGTGCGCGTACAGTCGACTTTGGCGCTTCGCACGGTGAAGCGGACAACGGCTTTGCCGGTTTAACACCAACCTTGCGTCTTTTATCGCCTTGGTCGATAAGATTTTGCGTTTTTAAAAAGGATTCGTGACCGTGTCTCAGACCATTCCTGCCGATATTGCCGCCTTACCGTTTGAAAAGGCCTTGGCCGAATTGGAGACGATTGTCGGCCGCCTTGAGAAAGGCGATGTGCCGCTTGAGGATTCAATCGCGCTTTATGCGCGCGGCGATGCGCTCAGGGCGCAATGCGAGGCTTTGTTGAAAAAGGCCGAGGCACGGATCGAGAAAATCGCGCTGGATGCGCAAGGCAAACCAACCGGCACGACGCCGCTCGACGCAGAATAGCACAACTGCAAGCGGGGGCTTGCATCTGTTTCCTTGAAGAGTAAGCGCTTTCGGGCGAGAGAATGGTCAACAAGGAGTTTTGCCATGTCTCAACCCGATCATGATGATCCTATCGCCGGAAATGCGTGGAGCTGTGACGCGATTGAAACCGTGATCGTGCCGCGGGCGCGGGATCTCGGCGGATTTTCGGTGCGCCGTGCCTTACCTTCCGCGCGCAAGCAGATGGTGGGGCCGTTTATTTTCTTCGACCAGATGGGGCCTGCGGAGTTTTTGCTCGGGCAGGGGCTTGATGTGCGTCCGCATCCGCATATTGGCCTTTCGACCGTTACCTATTTGTTTGATGGCGAAATCATGCATCGCGACTCGCTGGGCGTTGTGCAGCCGATCCGCCCGGGTGCGGTCAATGTAATGACGTCTGGGCGCGGTATTGTGCATTCAGAGCGCACGGCACCCGAGGAGCGCGCCAAAGCGCCGAAACTGTTTGGTATTCAGACTTGGGCGGCGCTGCCCGCGAGCCACGAAGAAGTGATGCCAGATTTCTCCCATGTCGCGGAGGCTGATTTGCCGCGCATTACGGGCGAAGGCAAACGCGTGCGCGTGATTATGGGTTCGCTCTATGGCGAAACCTCGCCCGTGTCGTTTCCATGGGATGTGATGTATGCGGAAGCCTTGCTGGCACCGGGTGCGATTTTGCCGCTTGACCCGACCCATGACGAGCGGGCGATTTACGTTGTCTCTGGCGAGATTGATATTTCCGGCGATACGTTTGGCGCAGGCCAATTGCTGGTGTTTAAGCCAGGCGACCGGATTTCCGTTTTGGCGCTTTCGAATGCCCGGTTGATGCTGATTGGCGGCGAGCCGATGGATGGGCCACGTCATATCTGGTGGAATTTTGTCTCCTCCCGCAAAGAGCGGATCGAGCAGGCCAAGGCCGAATGGAAATCGGGCCGTTTTGATACCGTGCCGGGTGAATACGAATTTATTCCATTGCCTGATTAAAGCATTGATTGGACTTGAGCGCCGAGACTTGCTTTAAGGCAGAGATGAGCTCACGCCTGCGCGCCGATCTATTGCTTGTTGAACGCGGCTTTTATGAAAGCCGCGCGCGGGCGCAATCGGCGATTGCTGCCGGACTTGTGACGGCGAATGGTGTTGCCGTTAACAAAGCGTCGTCGACGATTGCGACGGACGCGGAGATTGTTGCAGGCTCGGAACATCCGTGGGTTTCACGCGGTGGGGTTAAGCTTAAGGCGGCGCTTGATCATTTTAAGATTGATGTGTCGCAGCGCTATTGCCTTGATATAGGCGCATCGACCGGCGGCTTTACCGATGTGCTGTTAAAGCAGGGTGCGAAACAGGTTGTGGCCGTTGATGTGGGGCATGCGCAATTTCATGCCTCGTTAGCCGACGATCCACGTGTGACGCTGTTAGAAGGTACAGACGCGCGGCGTTTGACACGGGATGATTTATCGGAACAGCCTTCGCTGATTGTGTTTGATGTCAGTTTTATTTCATTATCGCTTGTGTTGCCGCCTGTTTTAGCGCTGGCTGACTTAGGCGCTTTATGTGTAGCGCTCATTAAACCCCAATTTGAAGTGGGTCGGGCCTTTCTCAAAAAGGGTCTTGTGAAAGATGATTTGGCCCGCGATGAGGCGGTCGCGCGCATCGAGGCGCAGGTCCATTCCCTTGGATGGCATCGTCTGGGTTTAATCCGCTCACCGATTGAAGGTGGCGATGGCAATGTTGAGTTTTTGATAGCAGCGGAGAAAATGCAGTGACGGTTGTAAGCCTCGATATTCTCCGCCTTGGGACCAAAGGCGATGGCGTAGCGAATGGACCGAACGGTCCTGTCTATGTGCCACGTGCAGTGCCAGGCGATCGGGTTACGGTTGACCTTGCTTATGGCGAGCCAGAAATTGTGAGCATTGAAACCGCATCACCGCATCGTGTTGCACCGATCTGTGACGTGTTCGGCACATGTGGTGGATGCCTCATGCAGGAGGCGGATGAACAAGCCTATTCCGAGTGGAAACGTGGGCTCGTTGTTGAGGCTATGGCGCCTCTTAAAGCCGGTGACCGCGTTGCGCCACTGATCGCGGCGCATGGCGAGGGACGCAGACGGGTGACGTTTCATGCGCGCCGGACCGATAGCGGTGTCGAGCTTGGATTTATGCGCGCGCGTTCGCATGAGTTGATACCGGTCGAGCATTGCCCGCTACTGACGGAAGGTTTGAGGCACGCAGCTGAAATTGCGTTGCCGCTTGCAACACGCTTAGCGTCTTCCGGCAAGCCGATTGATGTCGGCATTACGGATACGCTGGGCGGGCTGGATGTTGATTTGCGCGGCTATGGCGCGGTGAGCGCGCAATTACGTCGCACGCTTGCCAATGATGCTGAACATTATGATTTGGCGCGTCTATCGGTTCATGGCGATGTGATTGTCGAGCGTAAACGTGCCGAGATTGACATTGGTCGCGCGCGCGTTTCCCTTCCGCCCGGTGGATTTTTGCAAGCCACGCAAAAGGGTGAAGAGGTTCTTGCCGAGCTTGTGACGAGCGCTCTTCATAAATCAACAAAGGTGGCCGATCTTTTTTGTGGTATCGGAACTTTTGCGTTGCGGATTGCTGAGACGGCAAGTGTGCATGCGGTTGAGTCGAATGCGCCCGCGGTTGCCGCATTGCAACGCGCGTTACGCGAGACGCAAGGGTTAAAGCCGCTATCGGTTGAAGCGCGGGACTTGTTTCGTCGGCCGCTGACGGGGCTGGATCTTTTAAAATTCGATGCGATTGTTTTGGATCCGCCACGCGCCGGTGCTGAAGCCCAAATGCGGGTGATTGCAACCTCGGCGGTTCCGCTTGTTGTGTCGGTCTCGTGCCATCTGGGAACCTTTGTCCGCGATGCGGAGCTGCTTGTCAGAGGGGGATATCGGCTGGTATCGGTGACGCCGGTTGATCAATTTAGGCATTCGTCGCATGTCGAATTGGTGGGTGTGTTTGAGCGTCCCGCGTCAACGATGAAACGACCACGGAAATTACTGGGCTAAACAGCATGTCGGATAGGCAAGTCGATCGATTGACACTCATCGCGGAACTGAAGGCCTTGCTTGGATCATCCTATGTGGTGGATGATACCGACGCGATGGCGCCTTATCTCACGGATTGGCGCAAACGCTTTACAGGTTCAGCGCTCTGTGTCGTGAGACCTGCCAATACAGAAGAGGTTTCAGCCGTCATGCGCTTGGCGTGCGCGCATGGTTTAAGCCTCGTGCCGCAAGGGGGCAATACGGGTCTTGTGGGCGGCAGTGTACCGGTTGGCAATGGACATGAAATCGTCTTGTCGCTTGGACGAATGAACCGGGTTCGTGACCTTGATCCCATCTCCGATGTGATGGTGGTGGAAGCGGGCGTTACGTTAGCCGCAGTGCAAGAGGCTGCGCTAAAAGAAGGCCGGTTGTTTCCTTTATCATTGGCTTCTGAGGGTACAGCGACCATCGGCGGCGCGATCAGCACCAATGCAGGCGGCACGGCGGTTCTGGCTTACGGCACCATGCGCGACTTGGTGGTGGGACTTGAGGTTGTGTTGGCCGATGGCCGGATTTGGAACGGCCTCGGTAAGCTTAAAAAAGACAATACAGGCTATGATCTGAAGAACCTCTTTATCGGTTCGGAAGGGACGCTCGGTATTGTTACGGCGGCGGTTGTTAAATTATTTCCGGAGCCTCGATCAAGAGCCACCGCGTTTTGCGGTTTGGCATCGGCAGAAGATGCGTTGCATTTTTTAAAGCTTGCTAAAGCTGAGGCAGGATCGGAGCTGACAACGTTTGAACTCATTCCGCGTCTCGGCGTTGAATGGGTGGTGAAGCATTTTCCGGATACGCGGGAGCCGCTATTTTTCCAGCATCAATGGTATGTTCTGGTCGAGTTTTCATCGCTAACGGTTGATGGTGCGGACGCGCTTGCGCAACGGCTTATTCTGGATGCGATTGATAAGGCCTATCTTGAGGACAGTGTCTTTGCCGTAACGCTTGCGCAACGCGATGATTTCTGGCGGCTGCGGGAGTATATGCCTGATGCGCAAACGCGCGAAGGAGCATCGATCAAGCATGATATTTCAGTGCCGGTGGATGCGATCCCGGCCTTTATTGAAACAGTTGTGCAGGACCTCAAGGCTTTGATTCCCGATCTTCGTCCATTTGTTTTCGGACATCTGGGCGATGGAAATTTGCATTTCAATGTGCAAGCGCCGGAGGGCGCCGATGGATCCGCATTTTTAAAACACGCGGATGACGTGCATGAGATTGTCTATCGGCACATTGCTGCGTTTCACGGCTCGATTTCAGCCGAACACGGCATTGGCCAAGTCAAGCGTGAACGCTTGGCGCAGACGAAAGATGCTGTTGCTCTTGATCTAATGCGGACGATTAAAATGGCGCTTGATCCGGATGGTCGGCTTAATCCGGGAAAAGTCCTTTAAAAGAGGCTTTGCTGTTCAGGTTTTTTAGGCTTTGGAGGTTTAGGCTCCACGCTGATGGGGCCGGTTCTTGGATCGAAGGGTTCCATCATAAAAAAATCATCCGGGGCAGGCTTTATGAGTTTAAGCGCTTCGTCGAGCGGATGAGATTCGGACTCAAGCCAGAGCGAAAATTGATCTTCGCGGATGATAACAGGCATTCGGTTATGCAGTGCTGAAACCAAGCCATTGGCATCGGTTGTTACAATGGCGGCGGTATCAATTTCAGAGCCATTGGCGTGGGCATAGGGTTCCCACAATCCGGCCATGGCGAAGAGCGTGTTATCGGGTTTGCGAATGCGATGCGGAATTTTTACCTTACCCGCCGTCGCCCATTCATAAAAGCCGTCGGCGGGAATGAGGCAACGGCGATGGCGCGTTGCGGATTTGAAGGTTGGCTTTGTCGCAATCGTTTCGCCGCGGGCATTAAAGAGAACCGGAAATCCTTCGGGCTCTTTAAGCCAACCGGGCAGAAGGCCCCAGCGCATTAAACGAAAATGCCGGTGCGTGCCTTCTTGCGTCACTACCGCGATCGGATCAGTGGGCGATATATTGCTACGCGGTGGAAAATTAGGCCGCTCATCATAGGCAAAAAGCGCAAGTACTTCTTCCGGTGTTGCACTTAAGGCAAAACGTCCGCACATGATCGATTAATGATCCGCCAACAAGACAGAGTCGATGCTTGAAAGGGCTGACGCACCATCCGTAACCATGCGCGAGAGCGATTGCGCATCGGGTGCGATTTGCTCGGCAAAGAAACGAGCCGTTGCGACGTGCTTTTCAGAAGGATCAGCAAGGGCGGCGTGTACGAGATTGATGCCGCCAAGGGTTGTGCCGAAAAGCGTTTGATAGGGGGTTGCGGAAGCCAATGCTTCCTCCGGCTTTTCCTTCAGCGCCTTCGCCATCCATTGTGTTGCGCCTTCAAGCGCGGTCATGGCTTCGCCAAGCCTTTCGGCGCTGGCACCAAAGCCAGGCAGATTGCTGGCCTTTAACGCGATGAGCGTTGCGTGCATGTCACCAAAGAGCGAACGCACAGCACCGCCATTGGAAAGCGGTAATTTACGGGTGACGAGATCGATGGCTTGAATGCCATTGGTGCCTTCATAGATAGCAGCGATGCGGGCGTCACGTAAATGTTGAGCGGCGCCCGAGCCTTCGATAAAGCCCATGCCGCCATGCACTTGAATGCCCAACGAGGCGACTTCAATACCGATATCGGTGGACCATGCTTTTGCAATCGGGGTGAGAAGGGCGGCGCGTTCTTCCGAGGCTTTGCGCTTTTCAGGGTCTGTTTCACGGTGCGAGCGATCCATTGCTGCTGCGGTCATGTAGCAGATGGCGCGCGCGGCATCGGTGCGGCTGCGCATGAGCATGAGCATACGGCGCACATCAGGATGCGCGATGATGGCGCTCATGCCATCGATCGTGCTGCCAAGCGCGCGGCCTTGTTTGCGCTCGGACGCATAAGCGAGTGCTAATTGATAGGCCCGCTCCGCAATCGCCACGCCTTGTAAACCAACACCTAGACGGGCACTGTTCATCATTGTGAACATGCAATTGAGACCACGGTTTTCTTCGCCGATAAGATAGCCAACCGCGCCACCATGATCGCCATAAATCATTGTGCACGTGGGCGAAGCATGAATACCGAGTTTGTGTTCTAACCCGGCGCAGCGCACATCATTGCGTGCGCCTAATGATCCATCGGCATTGACGAGAAATTTGGGTACGAGAAACAGCGAGATGCCGCGCGTGCCTGCAGGTGCATCGGGAAGGCGGGCGAGAACGAGATGGATGATATTTTCCGTCAGATCATGCTCGCCATAGGTGATATAAATTTTCTGTCCGCTGATGCGATAGCTGCCTTCAGGCGCGCGCTCGGCACGGCTTTTAAGGGCGCCGACATCTGAGCCTGCGTGTGGCTCGGTGAGGTTCATGGTGCCCATCCATTCACCCGAGACGAGCTTGTCGAGATAGATTTTTTTGAGCTCTTCTGAACCATGCGCAACAAGGGCGTCCACCGCTCCGGTGGTGAGCATAGGACCTAACATGAAAGCCATGGAGGCGGACGTCCACATTTCGCTGCAAGCGGTCTGCAGGAGTTGAGGAAGGGCTTGTCCGCCATGCTCGGCTGGTGCGGTAAGTCCGTTCCAGCCGCCTGCGGCCCAATCGCTATAGGTTTCTTTCCAGCCGGGCGCGGTTGTTACAACGCCATTGTCAAAGCGGTTGCCAGTCTGATCGCCGATCTGGTTAAGCGGCGCGATCCGGTCGGTCGCGAATTTTCCCGCTTCATCCAAAACCGCATCTGCGAGATCGTCCGCCAGTTCGGGCGCTAAACCGTCATTAAGGAGCTCATCAAGACCAAATGTCTTGGCCATAAAGGCAATTTCGGCGACGGGAGCGCGATAGGTCATAGGAAAGCCTCGGATCGGATCAATAAGATAGGGCCTAAGATAGGCCATTTAGCCATGAATTGCACCTTGGCTTTCTATCATCCAAAGGATTATAGGCCATAAGATGAACATGAGCGAAGTGAAGATCACGCAGCGTTTATCGACGGGTCCCGCGGGATTATCCGAGGCGGGCGAGCTGTTGCGTGACGGGAAGCTCGTCGCATTTCCCACAGAAACGGTTTACGGGCTCGGCGCGGATGCAACCAACGGTTTGGCCGTTGCCGGCATTTATGCAGCCAAGGGACGGCCAAGCTTTAACCCTCTGATCATTCATATTGCCTCATTACAAGCGGCTTTAGACCTCGCCGATTTCAATGCCGATGCGCTGATGCTCGCAAAGGCCTTTTGGCCCGGACCTTTGACGATTGTGGTGCCTCGCCGCGCGGATTGTCCGCTCAGTGACTTGGCTTTGGCGGGATTGGACAGCGTTGCACTTCGTATTCCCGCGGCGCCTGAAGCGATGGCGTTGCTTGAAGCCGTGGGGCGGCCCGTTGCCGCGCCTTCCGCTAACAGGTCAGGGCGCGTGAGCCCTACAACGCCAGAGCATGTGCTCGAAGACCTCGATGGGTTGATTGATGCGGTGGTGATGGGGGCTTCTGCCCGGGTGGGTGTTGAATCAACGATTGTGTCTTGCTTGGCTGATCCGCCGATGATGCTTCGTCCGGGCGGGTTGGCGCGTGAGGCAATTGAGCAGGTGCTTGGACGGGTGCTTGCCGATCCATCATCCTCAGCGGAAAATGAAACCGCGCCGCTCGCTCCCGGAATGTTGCTTTCGCATTATGCGCCCCGCGCCGCTGTTCGGTTGAATGCGACGGATATTCGGCAAGGAGAGGCAGCTTTGTTGTTTGGCTCGGCACCGATAGCAGGGGCTGCCCGTGCGGTCGCTGCCATCAATTTGAGTCCGCGGGGAGATTTGTCCGAAGCGGCCGCCGCTCTGTTTGGCGCTTTGCGCACGCTGGATACTTCGGGTGCCGCCGCCATCGCCGTTGCGCCTGTTCCGGCGCATGGGCTTGGGGAGGCGATCAATGATCGCCTGCGTCGAGCCGCCGCGCCTAGAACTTGATCTTGCGTTTTCCAATTTGCACGATATTTATCTCAGACTGACTCATTATTATTGCGGGCGTGCAAATGAACCGGATTCCTTGGGATGATTTTAGGCTGGTCAAGGCGATTGCCGATACGAAATCGTTGAATGGTGCCGCGGATATTCTCAACATCAATCATTCAACGGTGTTTCGGCGTCTATCGGACCTTGAAAAGCGCATCGGTACGACCTTGTTCGAGCGCCATCGAACCGGCTATGCGCTGACGCCTGCAGGCGATGAAATGGCGCAACTCGCCGGCAGAATGGATGACGATGTCGAGGCCTTTACCCGCAAGCTGGTAGGCCAAAGCCTCATTCCGACGGGGGAATTGCGCGTTACCACGAATGATACGTTGCTCGTCTATTTGCTGATGCCCGTTTTCGCGGCGTTTCGGCGGGCCTATCCGACGATCAATCTCGATATTGTGCTCACCAATCAGCCGCTCAACCTCTCCAAGCGCGATGCCGATATTGCTATACGGGCGACCGATGCGCCGCCGGAGACGTTGATCGGGCGGCGTATATGCAGCTTGAATTGGGCGATCTACGGCCTCAAAAGCGAGTATCCTGATGCTGTCGAGGGGCGCTATCCCAATCTTGATGGTTTGGCCGATCGGCTATGGGTTTCGCTGGGCGATCAATTGGGCCATATCCGCGCCGTGCGCTATGTGCATGAGCGGGTACCTGAGGCGCAAATAGCGATCAAGATCAACACGGTCCTCGGCCTTACCGAAGCGGTAGAAGAGGGTATCGGCATCGGGCCGCTACCCTGTCTGATTGCCGATCAGCGCCCGAATTTGGTGCGGTTGACAGAACCCAATCCCGACTTCGCGACCGGGCTTTGGCTGCTGACCCATCCTGATCTGAAAGCCTCGCCACGGGTGCGGGCGTTCTTGGATATCGCGGCGAATGAACTCAGCAAGCGCAAAGCGCTGATCGAAGGCACCTATATCGGCAAGCCTTCAATCGCCCCAGTTTAAACGATATTCACAACAACGCGACCGCGAATACCGCCTGTGACGATTTTTGCGGCCTCGGCGATGACGTTATCGAAGGCAATGGTGCGGGTCATCGCATCGAGTTTTTGCAGATCGAGATCGGTTGCAAGACGCTTCCACGCTTCCAAGCGATGCGCCATGGGGCACATCACGCTGTCGATGCCGAGCAGGGCGATACCGCGCAGAATGAACGGTGCGACGCTTGCGGGCAAATCCATGCCTTGCGCCAAGCCGCAGCAGGCCACCGCGCCATGCGATTTGGTCATCGCAAGAACATTGGCGAGCGTGTGCGAGCCAACCGAGTCAACCGCTGCGGCCCAACGTTCTTTGCCCAATGGGCGGCCGGGTTCGGATAATTCTTTGCGGTCGATGATTTCGGATGCGCCGAGGGATTTCAGATAATCCGCTTCTTCCGGGCGACCTGTTGAAGCGATGACGTGCCAGCCCAATTTTGAGAGAAGTGCGATGGCGACCGAGCCAACACCGCCAGCAGCACCCGTGACCAAGACCGGGCCATCGGATGGTTTTACGCCGTGCTTTTCCAATGCAAGGACTGAGAGCATGGCCGTGTAGCCGGCAGTACCGATCGCCATCGCGTGATGCGCGTCGATTCCGGCGGGTAATTTAATCAGCCAATCACCCTTGACGCGGGCCTTTTCAGCGTAGCCGCCATAATGCGTTTCAGACAGGCCATAGCCGTTTAAAATGACGGCATCACCTGCCTTAAATCCGGTATGGGAGGAGCTCTCAACAATGCCCGCAAAATCAATGCCCCCGATCATCGGTGATTTGCGCGGAATGGCCGATTTGGCCGATAGAAACAGACCGTCTTTGTAATTGATCGTCGAATGCGTCACGTGCACAACGACGTCGCCTTCCATCAACTCGTCGACGGTTAAGTGCTTCCAATCGAGATGTTGAACGCCGGCTTCATCTTTGGTGATCATCAAGGCTTTGAACGTGCTCATGAGTTTCGACTCCGATTATGGGGAATGTTTGAAAATAGACCTTATGCCGATTGCGGTTCAGGACGCACGACAGCAATTTCACGGATCGGGAGGTTGATCAGCGCCGACGCGATACCGAGCGCAACCGAGAGCCACCAGACAACCATGTAGGAACCGGTTTTTTCATAAAGGACGCCGCCGAGCCAGACGCCTAAAAAGCCGCCGAGCTGATGGGAGAAAAACGCAAACCCATACAGCATTGCGAGATAACGCGTGCCAAACATCACAGCCACCAAGCTCGATGTTGGCGGCACCGTCGAGAGCCATAAAAAGCCCATGGCAACGCCGAACAATAACGCATTCGCGGGGGTTGCTGGTGCGAGGATAAAGCACAACACCGCAACAGACCGGCCGAGATAAATCACGGACAAAATCCAGCGTTTCGGCATGCGGCCCGATAACCATCCCGCCGTTAGCGAACCTACAGCATTGGCAAGGCCAATGACCGCCAAGGTCCAGCCGCCGACCCAAGCGGGCATGCCGATATCATTGAGATAGGCGGGTAAGTGAGCGGTGATAAACGCAAGCTGAAAGCCGCAGGTAAAAAAGCCCAAGACCAGCATCACATAGCTCGGGTGATGAAAGGCCTCGGTGAGGGCTGCGGTAACCGATTGCTTAGGAGCGCTCCCCGCATTGGCCTTAGCCATTGCGCGCGTGGCGAGGGGAAGGGAAAGCGGCAAAACAAATAACAGGGTAACGGAAAATATAAGAAGGGTTTGATGCCAGCCAATCGTGTCGATCAAAACGCTGCCGATGGGGGGGAAGACGAATTGGCCAAAGGAGCCTGCAGCCGTGCCTGCACCAAAGGCTAGACCGCGCCATTTTTCGGGCAAGAGTTTTCCAAAGGCGCCGATGACGAGATTGAACGAGCAGCCAGAAAGGCCGATGCCGACGAGGGCACCCGCGCCAAACGTCAAGACGCCGGGCGTTGACGAATAGGCCATGACCACAAGGCCAAGAGCGTACAGCAACGCTCCAAGACACAGCATCCGTATTGTACCGAACCGATCGGCGAGGGCGCCCGCAAACGGCTGGCCAACGCCCCAAAGCAGATTTTGAATAGCAATGGAGAACGAGAAAATTTCACGACCCCAGCCATATTCATGCGACATTGGCAGCTGAAAAAGGCCCGCCGAGGCGCGCGGTCCAAAGGTGATAAAACCGATCAAGCAGCCGCAAATAAGGATGAATTGAGGCGCATAGGACCGCTTATCGTGATTTTCAGCTAATGACATCGAATTCTCCTAGGTGCGCCCCCTATAGCCTTGTTGCCGTATCTTGGCGAGGCCTTGGCTTGAAAATAGGGCGGGCCAATGTCGAATTTCAAGACGAGATTGACGGCCCGGGATCAGGCTGTGATCAAGGCACTCTATAGCTTTAGTCGCAATTGCTTTTTGGGCGAGGATCAGCGAAGCAAGTTGATCTCGCAACTGCGAAGTGGAGCTTGTGATGGCGAAATGGGTGTACACATTCGGTGACGGCAAAGCCGAAGGCGAATCCGGGATGCGGAATCTTCTGGGCGGGAAAGGTGCAAACCTTGCCGAGATGAGCAATCTGGGCCTACCCGTTCCGCCCGGATTTACGATTACCACGGAATTATGCACGTTTTATTACGATCACGGCAAAACCTATCCAGCCGAGTTGGAGGCCCAAGTCGCAGCAGCGCTCGCCCATATTGGCGAATTGACCGGCAAACGCTTTGGCGATGGCACTAATCCCTTATTGGTGTCAGTTCGATCAGGCGCGCGCGCATCCATGCCCGGCATGATGGACACCGTGCTTAATCTTGGATTGAATGACACCACGGTCGAAGCGCTCGCAAAAGGCGCGGGCGACGCACGCTTTGCGTGGGATTCGTATCGCCGCTTTATTCAAATGTATTCCGACGTCGTCCTTGGCGTCGAGCATTACCATTTCGAGGATATTTTGGAGACGGCCAAAGAGCGTCGTGGGTATTCGCTTGATACCCAACTATCGGCCGACGAATGGAAGACGATTGTTACAGATTATAAAGCCGTTGTTGAACAAGAACTCGGCAAGCCATTTCCGCAAGACCCAAACGAACAATTATGGGGCGCGATTGGCGCCGTTTTCGGCTCTTGGATGAATGCGCGCGCGAATAAATATCGTGAGTTGCATGCGATCCCTGCGAGCTGGGGCACGGCGGTCAATGTTCAGGCGATGGTGTTTGGTAACCTCGGTGAAACATCGGCCACCGGGGTTGCGTTTACGCGCAATCCTTCAACGGGGACAAAAGAACTCTACGGCGAGTTTTTGATCAATGCGCAGGGTGAAGATGTTGTTGCAGGCATTCGCACGCCGCAAGATATTACGGAGATGGCGCGCATTGCCGCAGGCTCGGATCGGCCATCGCTTGAAAAGGCAATGCCAGAAGCCTTTACTGAGTTTTTGCGCATCTGCGCGCTGCTTGAAAAACATTATCGCGATATTCAAGACGTCGAATTCACCATTGAACGCGGCAAGCTGTGGATGCTGCAAACGCGCAATGGCAAACGCACGGCAAAGGCTGCGTTAAAAATCGCCGTCGATTTGGCAGCCGAAGGCTTGATTACGGAAGAAGAAGCCGTTGGCCGGATTGATCCCGCTTCGCTCGACCAGCTTTTGCATCCAACGATCGACCCGCGTGCCGAGCGCCGTGTGATGGCTTCGGGCCTTCCCGCTTCGCCGGGCGCGGCGATGGGTGAGATCGTACTCGATTCCGACGAAGCCGAAGCAGCAAAGGCGGCGGGTCGTAAAGTCATTCTGGTGCGGGTTGAAACATCACCCGAAGACATTCACGGCATGCACGCGGCTGAAGGGATTTTGACGGCGCGCGGCGGCATGACATCACACGCCGCTGTTGTGGCACGTGGGATGGGCAAGCCCTGCGTGTCAGGCGCGGGTATGCTGAAGGTCGATATGGCGGCAGGCACCATTACAGCTTCGGGCGTTACGTTGAAAAAAGGCGATTTCATCACGATTGATGGCTCGACGGGACAGGTCTTGCTCGGTCAGGTGAAGATGATCGAGCCGGAATTATCCGGCGAATTCGGCACGCTGATGGGCTGGGCCGACAAAGTGCGCCGGATGAAGGTGCGGGCCAATGCGGAAACGCCCTTGGATGCCCGCACCGCGCGGAATTTTGGCGCGGAGGGCATTGGGTTGTGTCGCACCGAGCATATGTTCTTTGAAGGCGAGCGTATTGTGGCGGTTCGCGAGATGATTTTGGCGGATGATACGGCGGGACGACGTGCTGCTTTGGCCAAGCTTTTGCCGATGCAGCGCGCTGATTTTGTTGAGCTGTTCACGATTATGCAGGGCTTGCCGGTAACGATCCGTTTGCTCGACCCGCCTTTGCACGAGTTTTTGCCGCATTCGGATGAGGAAATCGCCGAAGTGGCGCTCGCTATGGGAGCGAGCCCCGAAAAACTGCGGGCGCGGGCGCTGGAATTGCATGAATTTAACCCGATGCTCGGCTTTAGAGGCTGCCGTTTGGCGGTTGCCTATCCGGAAATCGCCGAAATGCAGGCAAGGGCGATTTTCGAGGCTGCTGTTGAAGCCGCTAACAAGACCGGGCAGGCGGTTATTCCGGAAGTCATGGTGCCGCTTGTGATGGCCAAGCCCGAGCTTGATTTCGTCAAAGCGCGGATTGATGCCATGGCCAAGGCTGTCAAAGACGAGACGGGCGCGAGCTTCACCTATCAGGTGGGCACGATGATCGAGCTGCCGCGCGCCGCTTTACGCGCCGCCGAAATTGCCCAGTCGGCCGAGTTTTTCTCCTTTGGTACCAATGATTTGACGCAAACGACCTTGGGCATTAGCCGCGACGATGCGTCGTCTTTCTTGGGCGCCTATACGGCAGGCGGCCTGCTACCGGCTGATCCGTTTGTGACGCTCGATCAAGACGGCGTGGGCGAGCTTGTGAAGCTGGCGGCCGAGCGGGGACGGGCGACGCGGCCTTCCATCAAGCTCGGGATTTGCGGCGAACATGGCGGCGATCCGGCCTCGATTGCGTTTTGTGAAGGTGCGGGGCTCGATTATGTTTCCTGCTCGCCTTATCGTGTGCCGATCGCACGCCTTGCTGCCGCCCAAGCCGCGCTTGGCTCCAAGGTCGCAAGCCAAGCTTAACCCCACGCCGCTCTTAACCCAAAGCCGGTCTTAACTCTTTGTAAACCATAGTCTTTAACCTCCCATCAACCTTAACGCGGGATAAACGCGGCAAGGTTTGGTGGGTCGGAACCATGTGATTCGCCGCCATTATTTGAAGGGTTCGGGCGGGTTTCATGCGGCGTTCCGGTCTTTTTCGGCTGCTTTCGGTGCTCAACCGCACGGTGTTGGGGGGCTGCCTGTTGGTGTCCTTTACGGCGAGCGCGAGTGTGGACGCCACGCGCGGCTTTTCGATTGCTACCTACCACCCGAAATCACCCGCTAGCCTGCTGAAACCATTATCGAATCTGGCGATCGCTGCGCCGGATGATGGCGAGCCTTTGATCATCATTCCCGGCCATATTGGCCTTGGGCCCGAATTTTCGCCGGGGTTTACGTCCGCTCCGCGCTTTCAGGAAAAGCTAGGCGTTGTCGAGGAGGAGCGGGTCAATACGCTCAAAAAGAGCGACCCACTACCCGCTAGTGTGCCAAGCTTTGACGGGCAGACGCCGGGCCTATTGGTGGAAAGCGAGCTTCCCTCGAACACGCTGGCCAAGCGTGTTGTGGAAGATCAAGGCAAGGTCACGGTTGGCTCGGGCTTGACGCCCAAAGCGGACCTTGCGCCGACAACGCCGGGCGTGTTCGGGGGCGCGACAATGAGCGTTGCCTTGCTCCCTTCCGACCGGCTTTCTGGCGGCGTCGAAAAGGACCGTTTCTCGGGTGGAATATCCATTGTTGCCAAGCCCTTACCGCCTATTCGCCCCGAGGACACGAAGCCCGCTTTTGCGAGCCTCATCAAGCCCGCCGACTTTGCCAAAGAGATGCATTGCCTATCGGAAGCGGTCTATTTCGAGGCCCGCAGCGAGCCCGAAACGGGGCAGGCAGCGGTTGCCCAAGTCGTGCTTAACCGCTTGAAAAGTATATATTATCCTAAAACTGTGTGCGATATCGTTTACCAAAATCAGGAGCGCTATTTGGGGTGCGAGTTCACCTTCACCTGCGAGGGCAAATCGCTGGTGGTGAATGATCCCGAATCATGGACGCTGGCCGAGAAACTCGCCCGAAAAGTGCTCGAAGGGGCGATTTACAACGCTGAAGTGGGCGATTCCACGCATTACCACGCCGATTATGTCCGCCCCTACTGGGCCAAGGCCCTCGACAAACGCGACGTGATCGGGCGGCATATTTTTTATCAGCTGAAACCCGGCCTGCCGGGCGGCGTGTGTCCCGGGTGCTTGTTGGCGAAGGCGGCGGGGTAGGCTTGGCGGGATTTGAGGTGATTAACACGCCGGTTTGGGTGATTGGGGTGGCGGTTGAGGTAGTGGTGGGGCGGTTGGGGTTATTGAAGAGGTGATGTTGGCTGCGGTGGTGAGGGGGAATTGCAGGCGTGGGTTATACTTAGAGCAATCAAAGCTTTAGGTTGCATTCGCTCGATTAGACAGAGAACAAATTTCTCTTTGATCAAGTCACAAGCTCGGCAACTGATTTTGCTGACATTAGTTTTGTATAATAAGTATATCGAGGCCCTTGCATCGCTCCAGATATCGCGGCGCCAAAAGGAATGTCAGGAATTTTTTGAGCAGGCCCCGTAAATACCAATCGGTACTTTCCATCTTCGCCATAAGGCTCAATTCGAGCGACCTCGGCGACGTGAGTAATTGCTGATACCGGTTGAGATTGATATGCGGCTATATATTTGATCTTTGGCAACATGCC